>WTGT01000133.1 GCA_011523445.1 Paracoccaceae bacterium | reverse complement strand
CCCAATACCATGGCAACGATTGCCAATCCAGGTATGAGGGCCAATCTGGGATTGGTATAAATCAGGGTTTGGGCATCAGCAAGCATTCGGCCCCAGCTTGGGGTTGGTGGTTGGGCTCCAAGGCCAATATAGGAAAGCCCTGCCTCTGCCAATATCCCCAGCGAAAATTGAATGGTGCCCTGAACCAATAACAGGTTAATGATATTGGGTAGAATATGTTCAACGGAAATTCGTGTCTTTCCCTTACCGGCAACTCTGGCAGCCATTACGAATTCCAGTGTCCAGAGACTTAACGCAGCACCCCTGGATACCCTCGCAAAAACCGGAATATTGAATATACCGATGGCTAGAATTGCATTAAATGCCGACGGTCCGAATACTGCTGTTATTAGTATTGCAATGACCAGGGAAGGAAAGGCAAAAACAAGGTCGTTGCTTCGCATGATCAAATCGTCAAATATACTTCGTCTGTTTGCAGCTGCTGCCAAACCCAATGGTACGCCGACAAACATACCGATACCCACTGCCACTAGGGCAACACTTATTGATGTTCTCGCCCCAACCATGATCATGGATAAAATATCTCGTCCGAAGTGATCAGTTCCCAAAATGTATTGCCATTCAGGTGATTTCAGTTTTTCGGATATGTTCAATACCTCGACCGGATAAGGTGTCCAAACCAGCGAGACAAGAGCCAAAACCAGAAAAAAGGAAGAAAGGAATGCTCCAAACAATAATTGGGTAGGTATTCTCATCCTCCCCTCCTTAACCTTGGATCAACCATGGCATAGGTTAGATCAACAAGGAAGTTGACCACAATCACGGCAAAAACCATCAGCATGACAACACTTTCAACAACAATCAGGTCCCTTTGTATAATCGCCTGAAAAATCAACCGTCCCAGTCCCGGCAAGAAGAAAACATTTTCAATGATGATCGCACCCGCAAGAAGAAACGAGAATTGAAGGCCCAGAATGGTAAGAACCGGGATCATGGCATTTCTAAGGGCATGCTTGATCAATACTCTTCGTTGAGACAACCCCTTGGCCCTGGCTGTTCTGATATAATCCTGTGATAAAGTATCAATCAAGGCAGAACGCATGACTCGTGCCAGGATTGATGCCTGGGTTAAAGCCAATGCAATTGCTGGAAGGGTGAGTGATTTGATGCCATACCAGAAACCTGCATCCCATCCCGAAAATCCCCCGGCTGAGAACCAGCGTAAATTAATGGCAAAAAACAGAACCAGAAGCATGGCGAACCAAAAATTGGGTACGGCTATCCCCAGCTGAGTAAAGCCCATTATGCCAAAATCTGCTGTACCACCCCTTTTCGAAGCAGCTATCAATCCGACTGGAAATGCTATAGCAGTTGACAGGAGAAGGGCATACAGGGCAAGGGGCAAAGATACCTGTATCCTATCAACCACAAGTTCCGAAATTGGCACCTTGTAGGTGTAGGAAATCCCGAAATCACCAACAACCAAGCCGGATACCCAATTAAAATACCTGATCAGTGGTGTCTGATCCAATCCGAGTTCTGCTTTCAGTGAAGCTACTGTTTCTGGTGAGGCATTAAGACCCAGCATGAAGGAAGCTGGGTCGCCGGGTATGATTTCTATGACAAAAAATATGACCAGGCTGGCTACGGCCAAACTCAACAGAAGGGAAATAATTCTTGATAACAGGTAATGAAGCATCAGGTACCCAGATACAAGTTCAAGCCATCATACCCAAGTAAAATGTCAGGTTGGAACGAATTGTTTTTCTTCCTGAATCTTCTTCCAGGCCAAATTGTATCTTGAAAGTTGTATCTCCGAAAGTCTGATGGCCTCTTCCGGTACCCCCCTTGCAACCAGAACATCAGGATGACTTTTTAACACCAGATTTCGCCATATGCGCCTGATTTCGGATAATGGCATATCCCTTTTGACTCCCAACACCTTGTATGGATCAAAATTGTCTTTAGCATTATTGAAATTTATTTTTTGTCTAAATTGCCTTCTGGGAAGTCCAAAAAGTGCATTGACCCTAATAAGAAAACGTCTTTCCTGAAAACTTATTTCCCCATCGGCCTCGGCGATATAGATCAACCCATCCATTAAATCTTCCAGAAGGGGTGATCCTGCACCAAGGTGTTTTCTTATTTCCAAGGCATAGTATTCATATCCCAAGGTACTCTTGCTGGCGGAGTTGAAAACCCTTGCTGCATTTTTCTGTTCCGATTCGGGGAGCTGGAAAATTTCCCTGAAGGCTTTTATTTCTTCCTTGGTTACATGCCCATCGACCTTGGTTAATTTTGCACCAAGGGAAATTATGGCAATGGTAAAGGAAACCCTTCGACTGGGACGTTTATTCCCACCTGGCAATTTACCCTTGACCAGGGATTTAATATCCCTGTTCCCTCGGACGAATTTTTTTACCTTTTGCCAATTAGAAATCATTTTCCCCATCCCTTAAACCCAGAGGGAGAAAAGGACACCACATTTCTTGATAACCGACTGATCGGTGTCGACAATTTCTCTGTCGAATCAGTAATACTGTACAATACCATGATAAATTATTCTGCTATGGCCTCAAGGTAAGAATGCTCGTTTTTTTTATTTCTTTTTTTTGTATTGATTTACATTAAACAAATTTTGAAATGAATTTGAAGAAATTTTTTGTCGACAAGTCAGAACAGAACCAAACCTCTCTTAACATTGATTGTCATGGGCTGGTATTTTTCCCTTTATTTTTTCACCTAACCCTGAAGGTTAATCCTGATTTCCATCACTGCTTGTGAACTGCTTGTTGTCGTGATTTAATTCACCAGCAGACTTCATGATCTTGATACTTTCTAGATCAATTGATTTGTCCAATTTTTATGTTTTGTACTTACCATCAATTCATCCCTGCTAGGGCTTGGAGCGAATGTCACTTGAATTGTACCCACTTGAGCATAAACTAGGTGCTTGCCTTAATGAAAAAATAAGGAAAACGAAAGTGTCAAAATCTCTTTACCTTGCCAACCCATATGGGTTCTCTCTTCAGCAAAAATCTACCCTACTACCGATAATCAAGGAAATTCTCGAAAGCATGGGGATAGAAGTGTGGGAGCCCTTTGAACGCAACAATCAAATTGACTTCTCGAAAAGTGGGTGGGCCTACAAGGTAGGGCAGGCGGATTACAGGGATGTACGAGAAACTGATGGTACATTCGCTATCGTTAATGGCTGTCCACCGGATGAGGGCGTAATGGTCGAATTGGGAATGGCCATTGCCTTGCACAAACCCACTTTTTTATTCAGGGATGATTTCAGAAGATGTACCGATAGTGAAACCTACCCCTTGAACCTCATGCTGTTTACCGGGCTGCCCGAGCAGAATTGGGAAGATTACTATTATACTTCAATTGATGAAATCTCCTCACCAGCCAAGGCATTGTATAAGTGGCTTAACAGTGCTGGATAGGGAAAGTATTTGTTTCATGCCAAAGGTATCATCATGAGTTCCACAAATTTGGATTCCGAGAAATCACTCAATAAAATCGATAAAGTACCCTTGCCGAGATGGGATTTGGGAGACCTTTACGAAGCCAGGGATTCCAAAAAGTTGAGTGAGGATATCCGTTTACTCGATAAAGTTTGTGAAGAATTTGAGAACAAATACCAGAGCAAGATTGAAACAAACAAGGATGCTGAATTCCTGTATCAAAGTCTGCAAGAATATGAAAGCATCGAACTTCGGAAAAACCGAATAATTTCCTATGCTTACCTTCTGCATCAAACAAACCTAAATGATCCGGTAATCAGTAAATTTTTTGGAGATAGTGTTGCAAGATACAAATCCTGGGAAGCAAAGTTGGTCTTTTTCGAGAACCAATTGTCTCAAATACCCGAAGCAACCCTAAAGGTTATGCTTGAGAACAGTACCGATCTTGAAAGATATGGGCATTATCTTGCGAGTTGTCAAAAATTCAAACCGCACGTTCTATCGCTTGAGTTGGAAAAATACTCCAAGGATAGTTCAATACTGAAATCCTCCTGGTTAAGGTTGTTTGATACAACGATTTCCTCAATCAAGTGTCAAGTTGGAAACAAGGCACTGACCCTAGAACAGACTCTGGCGATGTTGCAATCGGGCAAGAGGAAGAAGAGAAAACGGGCATTTAATGCCCTGTCAAATGAATTTGAGGAAAGGTCAACCATCTTTGCACTCATAACAAACACGCTGGTCAAAGGAAAAGAAGTCGATGACAGCTGGAGAAAATTCCCTTCTCCACAGTCTTCAAGACACCTGCATAACGAAATTGAAGACAAGGTGGTTGAGGCCTTGCAGGAATCGGTTGTTAATTCCTATCCTGACATTTCCCATAGATTCTACCAATTGAAGTCACAACTCTTGGGTTTGAAAAAAATGCAGTATTGGGATCGGGTTGCACCCTTGCCAATGGCTCCCCAAAACAAGGTTCCTTGGGATAAGGCAGTAGAAACGGTGGAAAATGCTTATTCTGCCTTCAGTCCCCAATTCGCAAGTTTGGCCAGACAATTCTTTGATAATCCATGGATTGATGTCCCTGTCATGGAAGGAAAATCAGGAGGAGGCTTTTGTCATCCCACAGTAGCGGATGCCCATCCCTATATATTGCTCAATTACCAGGAACGTACACGTGATGTCATGGTTTTGGCACATGAGCTGGGACATGGTGTCCATCAAGTTTTGGCGCGGGACAAGGGTGAGATTCTGAGTAGGACTTCACTTACCCTTGCAGAAACTGCAAGTGTCTTCGGTGAAATGTTAACCTTCGAATCTCTTTTGGAAAAAGCCACAAGCCCAAGGGAAAGATTCGCGCTGATTGCCGAAAAGCTTGATGACATGATTAACACTGTAATTCGTCAGATGAGCTTTTATGAGTTTGAGACTAGGCTACACTACCAAAGACGAGAAGGTGAATTAACCCCAGGGGATATTGGGAAGATTTGGTTGGAAACCCAAACCGAATGCTTAGGGCCGGCCTTCAGGTTCAATGAAGATTACAATAGTTTTTGGTCCTATATTCCTCATTTCATTCATGTACCATTTTATGTTTATGCCTATTCGTTTGGGCAATTGCTTTCACTGACACTTTTTGGTATATACAAGGAGCAGTCTGAGGGATTTGAACAGAAATATCTTGCCTTGCTTAAAGCCGGAGGTTCCAGACCCTACCACGAAGTTCTGGAACCGTTTGGTATTGATATAACTAAACCGGGGTTCTGGAATATCGGTTTAAAAGTGATCAAGAATTACATTGATCAGTTGGAGGAGATGTATCCGGAAATCCTTGATTAAAGAATATCCTGCATTCGATCAGCCCTCAACTCCTTGACCCGCTTGGTAACCTTTTCAAAGGCCCTGCACTCAATCTGTCGAATTCTTTCCCGACTGACCCCATATGCCTGAGACAGGATTTCAAGGGTTACCGTAGGTTCGGTAAGGCGTCTCTTGATGAAAATATCCTTTTCCCTTTCCTTCAGGACATCAAGAGAATCATAAAGCAGTTTTTTTCTGAAATCAAACTCGTCCTTTTCGGCATAAACCGTTTCCTGGTCTGCGTTTGGGTCAACCAGCATATCCTGACGTTCAGTCGTTGAATCATCAAAGGAAATACTTGCGTTCAACGAGGAATCCTGAGCAGAAAGGCGATCATTCATTTGAATGACTTCCTTTTCGCTGACACTCATCATCTCGGCAATTTTTTGAATTTCCTTCGGCTTGAGGTTGTTACTGTCAACGACACCAATCAATTCCCGAGCCTTGCGAAGATTGAAAAACAGTTTCTTTTGAGAAGTGGTTGTACCGAGTTTGACCAAGCTCCAAGTTCGCAGGATAAAATCCTGTACCTGTGCCCTGATCCACCAACCTGCATAAGTAGCCAAACGGAAACCCTTCTCCGGGTCGAACCGTTTTACAGCCTGCATTAATCCAATGTTGGCTTCCGAGATCAGATCCACCAGTGGCAACCCATACCCCCTGTAATTCAGGGCAATTTTCGAGGCCAATCTCAAATGTGAAGTTACCAGCTTGTGGGCAGAATTGATATCACCTTCATCAATCAGTGCCTTTGCCAACTTATACTCTTCCTCATGGGTCAACATGGGATATTTATGCACCTCAACCAGATACTGACGCAGTCCACTATCCTGTGAAGGTACGGGTAAACTTTTATAGTTCGCCATTGTCTTACTGCCCTAAACTTAAATCAGTAAAATTTCCAAAAACTCAAAACGAAGCAGTTGCCCATCCTTTCAGAAAGGCTCCATTACTTATAAACTAAATTGAATGCTGCACTATAGCAAAAATTTCATTGTAAGGCAAGAATTTTTTTTCAGAAAAAAAGGATTTCTCTTTATGTTGTATATTTGCAACAGTAATTTTTGCTGAAGGAATTGGGCTTTTTTTCAAATACAAAACCCTTTCGACTAAAGTATCTTCAATAATAAGGATAT
Source organism: Paracoccaceae bacterium (assembly GCA_011523445.1). Lineage (GTDB taxonomy): Bacteria > Pseudomonadota > Alphaproteobacteria > Rhodobacterales > Rhodobacteraceae > MPNP01. The sequence continues at coordinate 3,687 of WTGT01000133.1, read as the reverse complement.
TTTGGAATAGAAATTGAGGAGAAACTGATGAGTTCAGACAAAACACCTGAAATGACTGGTGGGTGTCTTTGTGGTGGGGTACGATATCGTATTACCGGTCCATCACGACCCATAATATATTGTCATTGCAGTCAGTGTCGTCGTACCAGTGGGCATTTCGTAGCCGCAACTGCAGTCAAAACGGAGGAATTGATTTTTGAAACCAACGAAGGTCTTGTCTGGTTTGATTCCTCAGAATTTGCATCAAGAGGATTTTGTACTCGTTGTGGATCAAGTCTGTTCTGGAAATCAAAGAACAGGGAAACCATCAGCATCATGGCAGGAACTCTTGATCAGTCTTACGGTCTTAAAGCGGCTGATCATATCTATGTCAGTGACAAGGCAGACTATTACGAGCTTACGGATGATCTGCCAAAAATACCGCAAGAGCGCAAGTAAAAGTAAGCTATTAATTTCTTGAATTGCTACAGAAATACCCGGTAGATCAAAACTGGATAGTTCTATTTATCCAAGAAGTATCAAAATACTCTTGTTTGACTAGATGGGTTCAGCTCTTTCTATCCAGGTAAGTGATGCTCCATGCGGATCAGTCCAGGCCACCGGACGACCGTTCAATGCCATCAGAAAATCACCCTTCGGACGTTCTGGGGCCAAATCGTTCCCGAAATTACTGAAGAGTGTTGGTGATTCGTTCGAAAGCCAAAAGTCAGCCAAATTTCCAATTCGCCGTGCAAAAACATCGCGTGATGCCTTGTCCAGTGTGTAACTTAGTACGGCCGAATGGAACACAACCAACGTTGCGTCCTTAGGTGCCTGCCTACAGAGTCGGTCAAGGTCTTTGGTATGGAGATCACCCTTTTCGATCCAGAGCTCTTCGGTTGTAACAAGGTTCATCGCCGCGCGTAGCCGTGAGAGTCGATTATGTTCCGATGGCCAAACTAGTGTTTCAAGCCACTCACGCTGCTCTGGATCATGAACATCAAGTGGATTCCTGTCCAGTCCGGCACGCCAAGTAATCTGGGGAAGGGCTTTGGGTACCGGGACTGGACCATGTATGTCGCAGTGCAGAATAAAGTCGGGATTGGACCGGTTGCCAAATAGAAACGTGTTGTCAATTGCATAGTTATAGCGGTCAGGAATCAGGCAAAGACCAGCTGAAGAGCCGATTTCAAGAAGGGCCAGCGGCTGCGGCAAACGGCATAGCAGTGGCAAGAGCGTCGCACAACGCCCTGGTTCATTCGTCTGTGTACTGTGCGAGAAAACGATCTGCATCAGATCTTTGGGCTTATCCAACATCGTCATCCGCACCTCTTCGAAAGTTGGTACATGTCCTAAAAACTTACGCAAGGATGCCAAGATCAGATTGGGTTGGCGCTTGTCTTTAGGAAATGTGGCGATCATCTCAATCAGATCTGGATCATCGGCGATCCGTATCCCAAGGTCTTCGTAAATCTGACACCGACCGCGTACTTCTTTCTCAGCGAAGAACCGATACTGGTCTTTTATATTTTCCTTAGGAGCCTTGGAAACATTTCCGAATTTGTTCTGCCCATTCATGTTCGGTCTGATAAATCTTTTTTAGGGTTCCGAGTTCAGTTCTGAATTGTAGTTTGGGAATTTCATCATCGATTGAATTATCATAAATATAACCCCTATGCACCACTTGGAGGATAGGCGCTAAATTTGCCAAGGACTTGGTATATCGGGAAAAAATTTTTTGAAGAAGTACTGAATGGCCTCCTTCGGCTACTCTTTGCCCAACACGATTTACATTGATAGTTGGTGAATCGGTTCCAATGAAAAAAAACGAACAAAAAAACCTGCCTTGATAACCCTTTTCACATAATCTAATTTTGGGGGAGAAGAGAAAACCGTTTCAAAAGCCAGAGATTGCTGTTTTGCAGATATTCTTCACGTACCCTTTCTATGTACTGAGCGGCTTTCAATACGGCATCCTGTGAATTCCAATCACCGTATTTCTTCAATGCAATTTCATCTGGATTGATAAAGATGCAATCCTTGTACCACCTATGACTGCGAATTTGTTCTGAAAACGATGTTTTGCCTGAACCATTGGGACCAGCTATTACAATAAGGATGGGTTTTTCATGAGGTTGTCTTTTTATCTATGGCTGTCAAATTTAAATCCTTCTGCTATAGCATCAGCCATTTTCTTCTTTTGTTGTTCTCTTGCCTTCTCAGCACGTTCAATCACGCTTTCTTGAACAGCACGCATTAGCAATTCTAATTCTTCGTCTGTTGGTTCGACGTTAGGATCGTCAAGTATGACTCTGGGAACTTTTATTGGCATTTACAATTTTCTCAATGTGCTAATTTTAATTTATTATTGCTTGTGGAAATTACTATTACGTACGATACCACATTATCTCCACAAAATGGAAGATTTTATTGTTGGCAGTCATGTATAGCTGCTAATTTATAATTTCTGAATGGCGTAGGAACATAATTGTAGAATCTGAATAGCAAGATTGGGCAACACATTGAGATAAACTATAAAATTCAGACTTCCTGAACTTGGATTTTATACAATATCAATTGCAATGTTTTTATCTGATAATGGAAACCAATCGCTGCAAATCCTTGGGTAAGGATGCTTCAAAGGCCATTTTCTCTCTTGTTTTCGGGTGTACCAATTCAAGCTGACCAGCATGTAATGCCTGTCGTGTAAATCCATCAATTGCCTCATTAATTTGGTAATTTGTTGATTGGATATTCTGTTGCCCCTGGCCATAGATCTGGTCTCCGATTATGGGATAACCGATGTATTCCATGTGAACCCTTATCTGATGTGTTCTGCCGGTTTCAAGCCAACATTTGATCATGGACAACGACCTGTCCTGAAATATCTCCATGACCTGAAATCTTGTGATAGCAGTTTTGCCGCCTGAACCTAAGGTGGAAAATCTTTTTCGATTGCTGGGGTCCCGACCGATATTTGCGGAAATACGAAATATATCTCCGGGTTCGAAATCAAGTGCATTGATATTTTTTACAAGTAAGGCTGGAATGGTGGGAACCCCCTTGATCAATGCATGATAAACTCTTTTTGCAGTTCGGGAGGAAAATTGCTTTGTCAGTGAATGCATTGCCCGGTCCGTTTTGGCAACCACCATAAGTCCGGACGTATCCTTATCTAGTCTGTGAACAATTCCAGGACGTATCTTATTGCTACCATTCGAAAGGTTATGACCACCATGATAGGCTAATGCATTGACCAAGGTGCCGGTATGATTCCCTGCTCCAGGATGAACCACCATTCCCGCCGGTTTGTTTATTACAATGATTTCGGCGTCTTCGTAAACTATGTCCAGATCAATTTTTTCTGCCTGGATATGGTCAGCTCTTGATTCGGGTACACTGATTACCAATTCCTGATCCTGATAAACCAGGGTTTTGGGAATTGTAATTACTTTCCCTTGCAAAGAAACATAACCCCCTTTAATTAACTTACTTACTCGGGATCTGCTTATTTCCAGGTCTTCTGGGAGGAGGCTTGTCAGTGCCCTATCAAGCCTGGTTGGAGGCCCTTCCCCAATTAGAAACGAAAAAGTTTTAGGATCATCATTCATGAATATTACCTCTGAAAACCCCTCCGAGCCAACAGGATTGAAATGGCTGAAAATACTGGTGGCAGTACTTACTGTTACCTTAATTATAGGTTTTTTG
>WTGT01000072.1 GCA_011523445.1 Paracoccaceae bacterium | reverse complement strand
AGAGAACTGTTATTGTAGGCAGCAATCAAAACATCTTCCAAACTTTCCGAATGAGCAGTTTGCCATGATCCAAACAGGAACAGCAAAATTATACTGATCGAGATATGGTTTTTGTTTGGAATAAATCTTGAAAGTTGCATTGATAATTTGAAGTTAGATTTACTAGAAAACAAACTCCCTGGTTTTGGTAAATCCATTGAGTTCGGGGGCTTCAGCATCAAAGGCAGTATGCCAGTCTATTCCTCCTTCCGTTTTATAACCAATCCGGCACTTGCCACCATGCTTGGTATTGACAACAGCACCGATTCTTCCTCCCAGTTTCAACTGGTCAAGAATCTGTTTAGGTACGGTTTCGATACCACCCTGACAGGTAATTACATCATAGGGGCTGTACCGGGACACACCTTCCGCCAAAGGACCTGTTACGGGTACGGCATTATCAACAGAATGAAATGCAAAGGTATTTTCTGCCTGGCTGGAAAATTCATCCACCTCCTCAAGCGAGATTACAGCTTCGGCCATAGAGGCGATAATGGCAGAAGAATAACCAAGACCCGAACCTATATCCAGAACAAGCTCGTCAGAACGAATGGCAAGGGCATCAAGCATTTTTGCCAAAATTCTTGGATCCAGCAAAAACCTGCCAAGACCGATGTCTAGATGGTCACCTATATAGGCCAATTCCTTTTTAGATTGTGGAACATATTCTTCACGGGGGATGGTGAGCATCGCCTGAATTATGGGGAATCTGGTTACATCTGACGGCCTGACTTGGCAATCAACCATGTTAATTCTTCGTTGTTCGAAATTAAACGACAAAAAGATGCCTCCCCTGGTTCAAATCCTGGTCATGTAAAGGCTCACCAGCTCTATGGAAATCTAATAGTTACCGATCAATTAATCCAACCAGCGAAATTATGGAGCGGACGATGGGATTCGAACCCACGGCCCTAACCTTGGCAAGGTTATGCTCTACCCCTGAGCTACATCCGCTTAATTTCCATTTACATGTAGAGTCGTTTACAAGTTACCTAATTTACTAATTCGTCTGCTTCAAGCAAGTACTGATAATTTTGTTCGAAACCAGACAAAAAAATGTTACTGATTTTATACCCTGCCTGAAACAATAAATCCACATTCAAATGATTATTCCCTGCTTTCGACTTCCGCATGAATTTTTTCTGTACGAGCCAATTCTCTTTCTTTCTGTCGAATGTTCAGGATGATAACGATACTAGAGAAACCCATTGCCCAATAAATGTATCCCTTATGTATATGCAATCCGAAGCCATCAGCTGTTAGAAATACCCCGATCAGGACAAGAAAACAAAGACCCAGCGTTTTGAGGGAGGGATATTTTTCAATAAATTGGGAAACCCCTTCTGCCGAGATCAGCATGACTATGATTGCCACGACAATAGCGGCAACCATGATCCACACATTTTCGACCAGGCCGATTGCCGTCAGTACCGAATCAATTGAGAAAACAACATCAAGTACTGCTATCTGCAGAATTATTGCAATCGAACTTACTCCCTTTACCGTAGGGGCATGTTTTTCCTCATCCAGGCTGAATATTTCCTTTGAGGCTTTGACAATCAGGAATGAACCGCCGGCAATGAGAATTATGTCCCGCCAGCTCAACATCAGATCAAGCCCGAGGAATGAAGAAAAGGTAATTACATCCCTAGTCAGGGTAGTAAGCCAGGTAATTGAAAAGAGAAAGGCTATCCTGAAGACAAGTGCCAAACCCAAACCGATTACCCTGACCTTGCGCCTTTTTTCCTTTGGCAATTTTGATGCCGCAATGGAAATAAACAGAACATTATCGATACCCAGAATGATTTCAATGGCACAAAGGGACAGGAAGCCGAAGATTAACGGCAGGTATTCATACATTTTACAGACTTACTTTTACTCAAGACCAAGGATGTGTATTTCAATTCTGGTGATTGATATAAAAAAATAACTATCTTTATCACACAATCCCCCAAATAGTTGCTAACGAATATTATACAATTTAAATGTCTTCTCTGGATAATAATGACATTGCAACAGACCCAAGGAAAAGGAACTCGATGATTGGAGCTAAATGTCTGACCTGAAATACCTTGAAGGATTAAACACAGCTCAACGGGAAGCTGTCAATTGTTTGGAAGGACCCCTGTTGATTGTAGCAGGAGCTGGGACAGGCAAAACCCGAACTCTAGTCACAAGATTGGCTCATATCATAAATCTGGGATTGGCTCGGCCTTATGAGATTTTGGCAGTTACATTTACCAACAAGGCCGCCAATGAATTGAAACACAGAATCCAATCCTTGACAGGAATCGATCCCTTGGAATTATCATGGGTAGGGACATTCCATTCAATGGCTGCCAAAATACTGAAAATTGAAGCTGAAAAGATTGGTCTCAACAGCAATTTCACCATTCTAGATGACAATGATCA
>WTGT01000237.1 GCA_011523445.1 Paracoccaceae bacterium | reverse complement strand
GGTCTGGGCCAGCATCATGACACCCCTTGGGCTGAACATGATATTGTAGTTCAGGTCCTGGCTTAAAGTTTCATATAGGCTTCGGGACTTTTCATAGATTGCCGCAGAAGCATCCTGCAGGTAATTTGATCTGATGATGGTTGTATTCCTGCCGGTATTCCCGCCACCCAGCCATCCTTTTTCCAGAATAGCCACATTTTTAATGCCATGGTTCTTGCCAAGGTAATAGGCTGTCGCCAAGCCATGCCCACCAGCTCCCACAATTACGACATCATAACTTTCCTTGGGTTCGGGCGACTTCCAGGCCCTTTCCCAACCGGTATGGTAATTTAGGGATTGTCTGACAAGGGAAAAAAGCGAATACTTCTTCAAAACTGGGCCCAGGGTACAAATTAACAAAAATTAAAATGGTTACTTATTCTTAATGGAGCATGATTTCCAGATAAATCCTTGAAAGTAATTGTGGATAAATCATACAGGCTTAATTATTTCACTGTGGCTCAATATGAATACCTCCAACTTTTTAACCTGCAAACCCCTTAGTTTTCTATTTCTTCCCATTTTTCGGATTTATTTCTCAATTCATTTACATCTTGCTTCGGGAACAGAGAAAATTTCATTGGTTGAATAGCAACTATAAAATCTCAAATCTAAAGAATGGAAATTTGGTTACCCGGAATAATTTTATCAGCCATCGCATCAGGCATAATTGTCTTGATACTTTTCAAGCAAAGGTCAGGAAAGGCAGAAGGGAACCTTGAGCTCCAAGTGTATGCCAAGCAGCTCGATGAGCTGGAGCAAATGCATCGTGAAGAACTCATTCCCTCAAGTGAATTATCCCAAGCCAAAAGTGAATTGGGAAGGAAGATATTAAACTCGGACAAGCAGTTTCAAAATACCAAAATTACTGACGTAAGGCAGTTTGATCGCCGAACATTTTTCCTTTCAATCATTATTTTTCTTTCCTTGATGATAGGCTCTCAACTTATCCATAATTTTCTTGGTAATCCCGGATATGGTGACCAACCCATAAATAAGCGAATTGAAGTGTCTCAGACCCTCAAGGATAACAGGTTAAGCCAATCGGACTACATCAAGACCCTTGGTAATTTTGAAGACGAGGAACGGGAATTTATTGATACAATCGAGCGATTGAATCAGGCCAAGTCTCAGAACGAAAAAGATTATCAAGATTTATTTCGTATTTTCATTCAAACTAGTTTGGCCGAGGGAAAAGTCCACTTGGCTTCTCAACTTTACAACCAACTGATTTCATATATGGGTGAAGTAGTCTCACTTGATGACCTGGTTACCCAGGTTGAACTCATGATTTACTCATCCCAGCTTTATGTGTCACCTGAGGCCGAACTAGCCATTTTGGCAATTCTTGAACGTGATCCAACAAATGTTAATGCGAGATTTTATTTGGGGTTGATGTATGAACAGGTTGCAAGACCGGATCTGACTTTCGAGATCTGGAATGATATATTAGTTGCCAATAACGATGACGACAGCCCATTAATTGATTATATTAAATCCCATATTGGTGAAGTTGCTCAAAAGGCCGGTATTAATCTGTTTTGATAGGCATGAACTGAAACCCAGGTGAATATTGATGATTGCTTCTAACAAAAAATCAACTGAATCGGGCCTATCAATAAATACACCCTATGCTTCGCCTGTTGAATTTGTAGATGCTCTCATTCCTGGAAAACCGATTGCTGCTCTGGATGTCGGAACAAAAACGATAGGATTGGCTATTTCTGATACAAACCTGATGATTGCAACTCCACTTGAAACGTTACAAAGAACTAAATTCAAGAATGATATGGATAGACTGTTAACACTCGAATCCTATTGGGATTTGGCGGGCTATGTTTTAGGTTTACCCATAAATATGGATGGTTCGGATGGTCCGAGGTGCCAATCTGTCAGGGCTTTTGCAAGAAATATGTGCCAGTATACCTCTTTACCGATAACTTTTTGGGATGAACGACTCTCTACAGTTTCGGCTGAAAAATATCTTCTGGAAACTGGGACCTCACGAAAAAAAAGAGCCGCCAAGAAGGATAATTTTGCAGCATCGATCATTCTTCAGACAACTCTGGAATATTTTCAAAACAAAAAGGTACTTTAATGGCTCAGGACAAGGTTTGGAAAAGAAAAGAGCCTGATAGCCCTTGTCAACAAGTCTGCCTTATACATCCGGATGCTAAAATATGCATTGGCTGTTTCAGAACCCCGGAAGAGATCAGTAACTGGGCTTTGTTTTCACCTACAAAAAGACAATCTCTTCTCAATGAACTTCCTCAAAGAAGTGGAAGGATAAAGAAGCGACGTGGGAAGCGGCAGAGAATTCGCTACAAAAGGTCTCCCGGAACATCTTACTAAGCATACCCTTTTATTTGGGGATAATATACTTAAGTGACCATTTCTTGAAATAGGTCTATGGC
>WTGT01000247.1 GCA_011523445.1 Paracoccaceae bacterium | reverse complement strand
GCATGTTGGACTCAGGGATCTCTTGAAAGGATTGAAGAGTATCTCAGGGATGAGAACATTACTCATATACAAAAAGTAGAAAATTTTATTAACCTTCGTGATTCAAACAATTTATTGATGATTGGAGTGTTAAAGCTAGCTTGGGGTTTCACCAGTGATGATTTAACGGTAATTACCGAACAAGATATATTTGGTCCTCGCAAGAAAAACCATTATTCCAAAAAGAAATCAGCAACAAATTTCCTCAAGGAGTTCGGTGAGCTATTACCTGGTGACCTAATAGTTCACAGAGACCATGGAGTAGGTAAATTTCTGGAAATTAATAAAATTGTTACCGCCGGACGAAACCAGGATTGTATTGCCTTGGAATATTCTGGCGGTACGAAGTTATACTTGCCCGTTGAAAACATGGATTTGTTATCGAAACTGGGCAACAATGAGGCCAAGCTTGATGTTATTGGTGGCACAGCCTGGCAAGAACGTAAGGCAAAACTCAAAAAGGATTTGCTTGCTCTAGCAGGTGATTTGGTTGCTACTTCAGCCAAACGAAAACTTGAATCAGCACCAGTACTCAGATACGAATCAAAAGAATGGGATTTACTCCTGTCAAAATTCCCATTCATGGAAACAGCTGACCAGGAGAAGGCCATTGCGGATGTCCTATATGATCTTGAAAGCGGAAAACCCATGGATCGGTTGATTTGTGGGGATGTGGGATTTGGAAAAACCGAAGTGGCAATTCGGGCAGCCTTTGTTACAGCAATGTCAGGTAAACAGGTTGCAGTAGTAGCTCCAACTACACTTCTAGTACGACAACATCTTGCCAAGTTTCAGGAAAGGCTTCAAAGCTTTCCCCTGGAAATTTCCAATCTTTCACGACTGGTACCACAAAAATCTCATCCAGAGGTACTTTCAAGATTGGAAAACGGAACTACGGACATTGTAATCGGTACTCATGCATTATTAGGTTCCAAGGTCAAATTCGAGAATTTGGGATTACTGATTATTGATGAGGAGCAAAATTTTGGCGTTGTCCAGAAAGAAAAATTGAAAAAGCTGAAGGATGGAGTTCATGTTCTAACCTTAACTGCAACCCCCATACCAAGAACCCTTCAATTAACAATTTCAGGGGCTAGGGATATTTCTCTCATCGGTACTCCTCCATTGGATCGAATCGCCATAAAAACCTTTGTTACTGAATTTGATCCGGTAATGGTCAGGCAAGCATTATTGAGAGAAAAACAAAGGGGAGGTCAAAGCTTTTTCATTACACCAAGGATAAAGGACCTAGAACCGTTGGAAAGATTTCTAGAGGAACAGGTTCCTGAAATAACCTTCACCAAGGCACATGGTCAAATGAATCCGGATGAATTGGAAAAAAAGGTTGTTAACTTTTATGCAGGAAAAACTGATGTCATGCTTTCTACAACAATTGTGGCCTCCGGCCTGGATATTCCCTCAGCAAATACAATCGTAATTTATGATGCCCAAAAATTCGGTTTGGCACAACTCTATCAAATCAGGGGCAGGGTAGGACGTTCAAACGTTAGGGCGTATGCCTACATTACATACCCGCCGAACAGAAAACTAACTGAGGGGGCTGTATCCAGATTAAGGGTATTTTCGTCCCTCAATTCGTTAGGTGCCGGATTTTCACTGGCAGCACATGATCTTGACCACAGAGGTGCGGGCAATCTTCTTGGGGAGCAGCAATCCGGTCACATCCAGGAAGTCGGATTCGAACTTTACCTGAAAATGCTCCAGGATGCGGTAGAAAATCTGGAAAGGGAAAGAGGTGAACTGAAAAAGAAAAAATCAAAGAATGTCATTTCACCGAAACTGAATCTTGGTATGGAAGCAAGAATCCCCGAGGATTACATACAGGATTTGAATACCAGATTGGGAATATACCGCCGGTTATCAGATATGGAGGATGAGGATTTGAACTCCATAGCTGAGGAGATCACCGATAGATTTGGATCAATGCCTAAAGAAGTAAAAAATTTTTTCATTCTCCTAAACATTAAGGATCTTTGCATCAATGCCGGTATCAGCAATCTGGATTGCAGCGAGAAGGGCGCTTCCATCAAATTTTTCAACAATGAATTCCACAATCCGGATCAGTTAATGAAATTTCTGAATACACAGGGTCCAGGTATAAGGATTTTTCAGGACCGAATCTTTATTCCCAAGAAATGGGGTGATGAAAAAACCAGAATTCGGGGGATACAGAAATTGCTAAAAGACCTTATCAGTCTAGGTGAAGAAAAACAGGCTGAGGTTATTCCCTCACATTGAAGTCCATCCACCATCAAGAGACAAGGTGGTTCCGGTTATCTGATCAGCGCTTTCTGAACAAAGAAACACTGTTGCATCAGCAATTTGTTCTTCAGAAACAAATTCTTTTGATGGCTGTCTAGCCAGCATTACATCCCTGATTATCGCTTCCCTATCTTTATTATGCACTTTCATTTGATCGGGAATTTGTGATTCAACCAATGGTGTAAGGACATATCCAGGGCAAATTGCATTGCAAGTTATTGGCATTTCTGCAGTTTCTAAAGCTACAGTTTTGGTTAATCCGATAATTCCATGTTTTGCGGAAATATACGCCGATTTATATGGTGAAGCACGCAAACCGTGTACTGAACTAATGTTGATAATTCGCCCCCAACCCTTTCTTTTCATTATCGGGAGTGCTTCGGCAATAGTATGAAATGCCGAGGATAAATTGACGGCAATGATATCATTCCATTTTTCGGACGGAAAATCTTCAATAGGTGATACGTACTGAATTCCAGCATTATTAACCAGAATATCAATATCTGGTGTATCTGTTACCAGTTTCCTTGCTTCATCGGGGTAGATCAAATCAGCTTTCTTGAATATGGCATTTGTACAGTATTTTTCGGCGATTTGAGATGCTAGTTCATGGTTATCGGGGTTATTATCGAAGGAATTTAAGATAACATTAGCCCCAAGTGAGGCAAATTTATTTACTATCCCCAGCCCGATGCCCGTAGTGGAACCGGTTACCAATACAGTTTTGGTTGAAAAATCCATGTACATCAATCCTGTTTTCAAATGACCTTGATGTAAGATTTATCATTTGGATTAATAGACACCATGTTTTCCACAAACCATTGACCTACAAATTTTATATAATTAATAGTTATCCAATAATTAGAGATAGAGCACTAGTCCGGCTAGAAATTTATAGCTTTTCTATCAAGCTTTATAGGGAAAATAATGTGTGAAACTAACACATAGAATCTCAGGATATGAATTTTTGGCAAAAAAAATGCCCGCACTGAGGCGGGCAAGAAGTCATTGAGGCAGGTTTCGTACAGACAAGAAACCTGTCGAGCAGTGAGTAGATAATAGTACATCTGTCAATAATTACAATTAGAAAATGTAGAATTAGTCCTTTTATAGATAAAATAATATTGGTGTTGCTCATATGTTACAAATAATACAGACGTTTTGGTTGAAGTTTGCCCTGGTTCTGGGTGTAGTTTTGATATACTCATTGGGACTGGTAAATAATGGATTTACTCAACAGGGACATGGAATAGCCATGTATGGACAACCTGCCCTGGATCCTGATTATACACATCTGCCGTATGCCAACCCTGATGCACCAAAAGGGGGCACTATGGAATACGGCTTTGCTGGTTCCTTTGATTCCCTGAATCCGTGGATAGTTAAGGGAAGAGCTCCTTGGGCAATAAGGTCATTGGTTTACGAACCTCTTATGGGAAGAAACTGGGATGAACCATTTTCACTATACGGATTGTTGGCTGAAACCATAGAAACCAGTGATGAAAGGGATTGGGTAGAGTTTACCTTGAGAGAAGAAGCCAGATTTTCGAATGGTAATCCTGTAACTGTCGAGGATGTAATATGGTCTTTCGAAATCTTGGGAACCAAAGGGCATCCAAGGTATCGTACAGCATGGAATAAAATTGAATCCATAACCCAAACAGGAGAACGTTCAGTAAGAATAGACTTCAATGTTATCGATCGGGAAATACCCCTGATTGCTGGGTTGAGGCCCATTTTGCCCAAATCCGAATGGGAAGGCAGGGAATTTGATGAAAGTTCGCTTGAACTCCCCATTGGATCAGGTCCCTACCTACTTTCAGAGTTCGAAACCGGCAGGTTTCTCAAGTTCACCAGAAACCCCGATTATTGGGGAAAGGATTTGGCTTTCAACAAGGGAAGGCATAATTTTGATGAGATTGTCTACGAATACTATGGTGACGGTGGAGTCGTGTTCGAGGCCTTCAAGGCAGGGGAATTTTCCTCCTTCAGGGAATATAATTCCGAGAAATGGGATACCCTTTATAATTTCCCGGCTGTTCAGAATGGCGACATCATCAAGTCCGAAATTCCCAATGAAAGACCTTCAGGTATAAGAGGTTTCGTGTTTAATACCCGCAAAGATAAATTCAAGGATTGGCGGGTAAGGGATGCCTTGATACATGCTTTCAATTATGAATTTATCAACCAGACACTGGAAGGTGGAAAACCACCCAGAATAACCTCCTATTTTTCCAATTCAGAACTGGGAATGCGACCAGGGCCTGCTACCGGTAAGGTGAAAGCGTTGCTGGAACCATTCCAGGACCAATTATTGCCTGGTGTAATGGAAGGATACGAATTACCAGTTTCAGATGGCAATGAACAGAACAGGAGGAATATTAGAAAAGCATCCCAATTACTCGCGGAAGTTGGATGGAAAGTTGACGATGAAGGTACTCTTCGCAACAGCGAAGGGGTTGCATTCGAAATTGATTTGCTATTGGTCCAAGGAGCAAGCGAATCACTTGCCATCGCGACAATATATGAGCAGGCCCTGCAGAGATTGGGAATAAAACTCGTAATTACCGTAATCGACAGTGCACAATACCGTGAACGTACGACAGCCTATGATTTCGATATGGCCTTTTATGCCAGAGGAATGTCACTCAGTCCTGGTAATGAACAATATCTGTACTGGAGCAAGGACGGCATAAATACACCTGGCAGCAGAAATTGGATGGGAATGGATAATCCACCAGTTGAAGAAATGATCGCTAGTATGCTTCGAGCTCGGGAAAAGGAAGATTTTGTTGCTGCCGTGAGGGCTTTGGACAGAATCCTCATTGCTGGAAGGTATGTAATACCCATCTGGTTTACAGACGTTTCCAGAATAGCCCATAAAAAAGAATTGAACTACCCGGACGTACTCCCGATTTATGGTGACTGGATTGGATTTCAGCCTGATGTTTGGTGGTTTGAAGAGTGATCTTCTGGTTGATAATGCGTAGGGTAAACCAAGCCGGCAGATATAACCAGTTTGACAGCATCTTCAATTGTCATGTCAAGGACGTGGACATCGGTTTCAGGGACCATGAGAAAGAAACCTGAGGTAGGATTTGGTGTTGTTGGTACGAATAATCCCATTAATCTGTCCTCACCATGATATTTGTGCATGATTTCACCTTTAGCAGGTCGGGCAATAAAGGCTATAGCCCAGATGCCCTTTCTCGGATATTCAATCAAACAGGCTTTTTCGAACGATTGTGATGATTGATTGATTACCGTTTCGGCTATATGCTTCAGACCATTGTAAACCGTTCTGACAACAGGTGTTCTATCGATCAGTCGTTCTCCCCATTTCAAGGTTGTTCGACCGATAAACCCTTTCATGAAATAGCCAACCAATAGGGTGAAAATCAGAAATATGATTAATCCTATGCCACGGATATCGAAACCGAGATAGGCTTCTGGAGAATATAATTCTATGTATCTGTCCGGAATCAGGGGCAAGTCCCAGGAATCAATTAGCCCAATGGCAGTCCATATAATGTAAATTGTCAAGGCGGCCGGGGCAACGATTACCAAACCGGTTAGAAAATTTGCCCTTAAATGTCCCAAAAAGGAAGATCTGCGCTTTTTCAGCCCAAGCAATCTTTTTTTAGGTTTAGTCACTTCAATTTTCCTAAATATCCATAACAAATGAATATAGGATTTTGTAATTACATACTAGATTATTGACAATTTCTTTGCAATTTGAGCAGCCAGGTTTGCATTATTTTTTACCAACTCGATATTTGATATTAAGGATTGACCCGAGGATAATTCGTTAAGGGAACTTAATAAATAAGGTGTTAATTCTTTTCCTTTAATGTTTTGTACCCGTGCCTTAGCAAGAGAATCCTTAATAAATGGTTCAATTATATTCCTAGGAATTTCAAATTCTACTGGAATGGGATTTGCAACAAGGAAACCCTGTTCATTGAATAGTTGTTTTGAAGTTTTGAAGAGTGCAGAAATTTCCTCCACTGTATTCAGTCTCAAGGGTGATTGGCATCCTGAATTACGGGACCAGAATGCAGGGAACTCCTCATTTTGATAAGTACCAACGATGACGCCGAGAGTTTCAAGCATTTCCAAAGTTTTGGGTATATCCAGAATGGCCTTAGCACCTGAACAGACCGTAATTGCCGTGGTATTTGCAATTTGATGAAGATCAGCTGACATATCGTGAGTTTCAGAAAATTCCCGGTGTATGCCACCAATTCCACCAGTAGCGAGAACCTCAACGGATACAAGTTTTGCACAAGCAAGGGTTCCGGATACCGTAGTGGCACCATTCCAACCCCGTACCAAAGCCACGGGTATATCCCGGTTATTGATTTTCTTTATATCCGCTTCGGTAGAAAAAAAGTTCAATTCCTCAGGGGTTAAACCGACCTTGATTTTACCATTGACTATTCCGATGGTTGCCGGAGTACAGTCTTGTTGTCGTATTGTTTCTTCTAGCAATTGGGCTGTTTCATGGTTATGGGGATATGGCAGGCCTTGGGAGATAATTGAAGTTTCCAGGGCAACGATCGGTTTTTTCTCGATCAGGGCCATATTTACCGCAGGGCCAAATTCAAGATATGGCTTCAGATTCATTGGATCAAGCTATTTTATCACGAACAAAAATACTGGCATTCCGCAAGGCATCCTCCCTGGAATAACCCAATAATTCCAATGCCATGTGTGCAGCCATGAAATAATCCCCAGCACCGGTTATTCGATGTGGTTGAATTGTTAGTGGGGTAAACCCGATGACATTCGAACCATCGGCATCAATAATCTTGTTTCCTCCATCTGTTAAAATTACTCTCTTGTATCTGCCAAGGAGATTTTGAATGATTTCCTTAGTATCAAAATTCTTATTCTTTTGCCCGGCCAAAAAACTAATCGCCTCCAGCTTATTCAGATACAATGTCGTGTTCAAATTCAATCCAAAATAGTTTAACCGGTCTATTTTATGATTGGAAGCAGAAGCAATTTTTATTGGATAATTGTTAAAAAAGTGGACGTTAAGTAGATTTTCTATAAAATGACCGGATAAGTTGCAATCAATCACCAATCCGGAAATATCCGTACTTCCAATTTTTGATGTAATCCATTCTTTCAGCCTGAGAAGGAGAACATCTTCATTACTCTCAAGCGTATTGCAATCGGCAATGGCTGCAACCAATCCACTGGGATCTTCAATTGCAACATATTTGCCTGTTTTTTCTGGTACCGTACAAACCAATTCACAATTTATGCCCAAACTGCCTGCTATATTCAGCAATTCCTGACCCTCAGCATCATCACCCAGGACAGAACCCAATAAAACGGGAATACCAAATTCAATCATGGTTTTGGCTAGGTTGAAAGCAACTCCTCCAGGATTTTTGTGTACTGTACCTGGTGAATCATCCCCTTTCTCCAGAAGGTTGTTGGAAAGGGCGATTTCATCCCAATGGAAGGATCCTATACATATTACAGGTTTTGCTTCTCCGGGCATAATTGTACCAAGTTTGTTTCTTGAAATTAATATTTTCTTCAATATATGGTTTTCCCTGAAAATACACAGACGGGGTTGTTGGGTTCAAGAATTTAACACTTGGATCCACCGGTTGATTCATATTTTGCCCCGTCGAGGTCTAAACCGGAAAGGATTAACATGGCTAAACCAGTTTTCTCTTTGAGAACATTACTAGAAGCTGGAGTCCACTTGGGTCACCAGACCCACAGGTGGAATCCACAGATGGCACCCTACATTCACAGCAAGAAGAATGGTATCCATATCATTGACTTGACCCAGACTGTTCCTTTGCTCATCAAGGCACTTAAGGTAGTCGAAGAAACCGCAGCGAAAGGCGGCAGTGTACTTTTTGTTGGTACCAAGCGACAAGCTCAGTTGCCTATTGAAAAAGCGGCCAAGGATAGTGCACAACATTATGTCAATCATCGCTGGCTTGGTGGTACCCTAACCAACTGGAAGACTGTTTCCAATTCAATTTCAAGACTTGAGGAGCTTGATGAAAAAATTGAGGATGGATTGGATGGATTAACCAAAAAGGAACGATTGGGCTTGTTGCGAGATCAAGCCAAGCTTCAAGCTTCGCTTGGAGGTATCAGGAACATGAATCACGTACCTGATATCATTTTCGTTATTGATGTAAAAAAAGAGAGCCTGGCCATTGCTGAAGCCAACAAATTGGGTATTCCAGTAGTAGCAGTAGTTGATACCAATTGTTCTCCAGAGGGAGTTTCCCATATTATACCCGGCAACGATGATGCTATTCGTTCAATCAACCTGTATTGTGATTTGGTATCAAAAGCTGTTATTGACGGCATGACTACCCAAATGGGAGAAGTAGGGGTCGATTTAGGGGCTTTGGAAGGGCCTGAGGAAGTATCCTCATTAGTCCCCGAAGAAGAAATGAAAGATCAGGAAAAGCCCGAAGAGGTAGAAACCAAAGCGAAAAATGACACCGTTGAGGCAAGTGATCAGGTTGAGGTTGAGAATGTCGGGGAAAGTAGCTCGGAAGAGGGTACAGATGCCGAAACTTCAGAAGAAAAGAGTAAAGAAGAGGTAAGTGCTTAATCTGGTTTCGATCTTTTCTTCGGACTAACAAGGTCAAAACTCAGGTATAGTTTTATACCCAAGGTACCAGTTTCCCTCACGGGATCTTCAGAATATTTTTGTTTTTATCATAGGAGTAAATCATGACTATCACAGCAACAATGGTTAAGGAATTAAGGCAGCGAACCGGTGCTGGGATTATGGATGCAAAAAATGCGCTGAAGGAAAACGATGGCGACATCGAGGCATCAATCGATTGGTTGCGTTCAAAGGGAATGGCCAAAGCTGCCAAGAAGTCATCTCGTGATACAGCCGAAGGGTTGGTTGGTGTATATGTCCAAAATGGTAAGGGTACCGTGGTTGAAGTAAATTCCGAGACTGATTTTGTTGCTAAGAATGTAGAATTTCGCAAGTTGGTAAATCTCATCCGGAAAGAAGCAATGGCCAACAGCACCATTGAAGGTCTTCTGAATTCGGAAATTGATGGCAAGACCATTCGGGAATCGATCACCGAGAAAATCGCTTCACTGGGTGAAAACATTACCTTGGGGCGTGTTGGGTCAATTGAAGGTGCCAACATTGCAAGTTATGTTCATACCTCTGTCGAAGAGGGTATGGGTAAAATCGGTGTACTGGTTGCCTATGATGGTCAGGAATCCGAATTGGGTAAGCAAATTGCCATGCATGTCGCTGCGGCCAGGCCTCTTGCCTTGTCAGCTGATGAAATGCCCCAGGAAACAATAGAAAGAGAAAAGCAGGTACTTACTCAAAAGGCTCTTGATACTGGCAAACCTGAGTCAATTGTTGCTAAAATTGTTGAAGGTGGCATTAGGAAATTCCTTTCCGAGGAAACTCTGGTTAATCAGAAATTTGTTATAAACCCAGAATTTACAGTTCAACAGGTCACCGAGAAGGAAAATCTTACAATCAAGGGATTCCTCAGGTACCAGGTTGGCGAAGCCAAGTCTTAAATTGAATTTAGGTCAGGGATCCTTGTGATCCCTGATTGTTTTACGATTTTGCTTTCAGGTGTTGGTATAAGGCCTGGATGGCAAGCAGATAGCTGTTTTTTCCAAATCCGAATACACCACCCAGTGCCACGGGGGAAATGTAGGAATGCTTACGAAATTCCTCACGCCCGTAAATATTCGACATATGAACCTCGACGACCGGTATGTCTACTGCCAGAATTGCATCTACCAATGCTATGGAAGTGTGAGTGAATGCTCCAGCATTTAATACTATTCCTTGGTGCAAATCCGAGGCCTGTTGAATGAAATCAACAACTTCACCTTCGCTATTTGACTGCTTGTAGTCCAAATCGATCTTCAGGGATTTTGCGAATTCCTTGCAATCACTGTAAATCTCATCCCAGGTAAGAGTACCATAGTG
>WTGT01000126.1 GCA_011523445.1 Paracoccaceae bacterium | reverse complement strand
CATATGTACAGGTTTCATTGTAATTCTTAATTGGGTTTGGATAAATAGGAGACTTCCAGGTACCAAGTTCAAGGAACTAGAACCTTTATTGGAGGAAATGAACAAGATCGAATGGTCACTCGAAAGAGATGGTATTGGTTTGGGGTTGGATATGTCCAAGATGTATGAGCTGGAAAGCCGATTACACGAATTGAAAATAAATTGTCCTGATATATACGATTTTTCCAACTTGAGGTACTTTTTATCAAAAATTCTTAGTTATTGCAGGTTAGGTAAATTAAGATCAGCTAGAAATTTTTCGCTGCGATTTATTGAGTATTTGGAAAATAAAAAAGAACAAGTCGAGGAGGTTGAGGAATGATTCCATTCCCCAAATTCAATTTGATAACCCGATATCAATACACATTGAGCTCAATATTTTATAAACTGACATGCGATCACTAAAAGACATATCTTCCCTTATAAATGATTTGGAAACCTCAATTGTATGTTCCAATTCCTCCACCATATTTCCCTTCATCAAGGCAAGAAGTTCTTCATCTGACAACCAGCCATCTTGCACACCATTTTTGTTGGCAATAGCCAACAAACAGGGATCAATAGTATACAGTTCTATTTCCTTTTCAATTTCTGTCTTGGCAGTAGCTTGCGTGCCAATCAATACGACAACAGTTAAAAGCATGATCAAAATTGGTTTCATGAATTTCATTGCACTTTCTCCTTTTAGCAATTCAGCCGGGCAAAGGTGCCGGGCCGTTGCTAAATCTACCAGAAAGTATGGGATTCCCGCTTGTTCGCCCAATATCGGGAGCTACCCTATATTCAAACAGGCTGTTGTATTCAGCGGGCAACCCGACATAGTGCGGGTCCAGTAGATTTAGCAAGGTGGGAAATATACCAATACAACAACAATGTCAAATCGGTGAGGATCGCATATGAGTCTAATTGATAAACTGGATAAGTGGTTTAAAACATTGATTAACATAGTGTTGTGGACCGTAGGTATTTTGTCCGTAGTCATTCTGGGAATATTGTATTTGTTGGGCGTTCCTGTGTTCGATTGGGAAACATCCAATGGCAAAAATTGTGAAAACATTCCAACCGATACAATCTTTCTTGTTCAAAGCACCTTTGATGACCAGTTATTAAGTTCAAAGGTTTACCCCAAAGAAGACCATTGTGAAATGATAATCATTGAGTTGGTGGTTGAGCATAATATTACTCCAGGCACCGCCAAGGAAACCGCAGAGAATTTCATACGTCTTTTGAAGGCAATCGGGCCTGATGATCCACCAGGAATGGATGTTGGCCGTGGTCGTTATTTCTACAACTTGTATATGATGACGCCTGATGACAATTTGTATTTAAACGCTACGAAAAGCCAATTATCCAAACACGTGGAATTTAATTAGGAAATCAGAAGGATTGGGAGAAGAAACATGAATAGAAAGAAACTAGTCCGCCAAGGTGAATTTAATTTGGAGAAGGTTGTATTGGATGTTTTGCTTGAGGCAAAAGACAAGGAAAATTGCCTTGGACCAGCTGCCATCAGCAAGCGTAGTGGAATATTTCAGGGAAGTGTTAAGGTTAAATCAATGATGCATGATGCCATTGTAACAGGTATATTGATAAAACTGTTTGATAAAGGCAAGGTTGAAAGATGTACACAACCGAATGGAAGAGGCTGTTGGAAACTAACAGACGCTGAATTTCAGAGGATAAGGAAAGAGGATTAGAAAATGGCAAGAATACCAAACTGGGTTCAGAAACGGGCAGAATGCACCATTGAGATTATATTTAATGAACTTATCAGACAGATAAGGTCGGATGTTTCGTGGTTTAATTCGTTGGAGGAAACCATACGAAAAAATCGATTGATTTGTATAAGTGATCGAAAAGATATGAAAGTAATATCAGAAGGAGAGAGCACTTTTATTGGTCATGAAAATAGAACAAAGACCATACCCTTGCAAAATACCGACAATGAAATCTTGATTAAAATAGATGGCAATAAAATAATTGCTGACCTTCCAAGAGATAAAGGAAGGATAGAAATAAACCCCGTCTGGAATAAAGAAACCTTAACCTGTGACCTTTACAATGGGGATAAATCAAAAGCATATCCCCTCTACCAAGTAAGCCAGATGATTATAGGGGACTTCCTGTTTGGTGATACAAATGGCTAGGGGAGTGCCAATGATTGATCCAAAGAAGGACCTGAAGGGAGCAACCCCAGAGCTTCTGGCCAAGGCCCTTCTCAAGAACTCCCTTTTACCGACCGGAGTTGTCAAGCCCGTTGCAGGCGGTAAGGTTCCTGTGAAGAAGGTTGCGTCCGACCATTCGAGCGACAGTGGTTCGCATCTGATCAAGGGTATCAAGTGATCTGATATTATGCTTGCCGGAAAACTCATTGATGTATCGTTGAAGATGTTTGGGAGACATCTTGTGGAATGTTCCCTTGTGAGATCTCTTCAACATCGACCAGAAGGATTCAATACCGTTCGTGTGTGCCATTCCATTGACAAACTGCGATACGCTGTGCTTGACGGTCTGGTGAGGATTCGGGATACCTTCATAAGCCTTGGCATCATCGGTATAGACAACCGTATCGGGATCCGTTACATCATCAACGAATTCCTGCAGGGTTTTCTTTCCGGTATCAGGAACGACCTTCGCCACAACATCATTGGATTCACGACACTTGGCACCGACTACCGCAGTCATGTCAACGGCACCCCTGCCAGTAAGTTCAGCCCGTTCGGAATTGGACTTGTTCTTTCGCTTGCCACCAAAAAAGGTTTCGTCAATCTCGACAGGACCATCAAACGGGTCATTGTCCTTGCCTGCCCACGCTTCCCTTATGCGGTGCATCATGAACCATGCACTTGTCTGGGTTATTCCCAAGTCCCTGTGCAACTTCATGCTGGAAACCGACTTGAGGGATGTAACGCAAAGATAGATACCGATTGCCCACTTTCGCATGGGGATATTGGAACGGGCCATGGGAGTGCTAGTCCTTACACTGAAATAGGAACGACAGGACTTGCACCAATAAGGCATCGGCTTGGCATTGGGAACTTCCCTCGTGCCATCACAACCACATTTGGGGCAGGTTCGATTGCCGGAAGGCCATATGCAATCCTCAAACCACTTTACAGCCGATTCCTCGGTGGGGAACATATCCATCATCTGAACAAGTGTAAGTCCTTCTCGATAGGATTTTCCGGGGGCTTTTTGCATTTCAAATCTCCAATTCTTTCTATACCCTATATATAGGATTTAAAATGAATTTGTCAAGTAATATATATAAGCCCCAAATAAAATAACCCTCGAACCATATTTTTATTCCCTACTGAATGGTCCTAGAGAGGATTGGAGAAACCTCTTTTGTGAAGTTTTTGCTTCAGATGCAGTAATTCGACTGGGTTATCCTTTGGGAGAACTTGAAGGACCTGTGGAATATTATGATCAGGCTTACCAACCCCTTCTGAGGGCTCTTCCAGACTTGGAGAAGAGAAACTTCATTGTTATGGCTGGATCTGGTTGGAAAAAAGGAAGAGCTGGAAATTGGATTGGCCTTGGAGGGAATTTCGTGGGAACATTTACTCGTCCCTGGCTTGGTATTCCCCCGACAGGTAAACCGGTCTATATGCGTTTTCATGAATATTTGAAAATTGATGAAGGTCAGGTTGTTTTGATGGAGGCTCTTTGGGACATTCCTCAGATTATGCAGCAGGCAGATACCTGGCCAATGGCTCCCCAGTTGGGGGTTGAGTGGATGTGCCCTGGCCCATCGGATGGCATGGGTATAATTTCCCAAAGGTATAATTCGAAAAAAGCCAACCAGTCGGTTCAGATCGTTTGGGACATGTTGCATGACTTGCAAAAGGGTGATGCCAAGAGACCTGACCTTGGAATGGAGAAATATTGGCACCGGGATTGCCTATGGTACGGTCCTGCAGGAATTGGCTCTGCCATGGGAGTGGCTGGAATACGAGAAGTGGTTTTGAAGGGATTCCGCAAAGGATTGTCTACTAACACACGCAAATTGAATGAGGGCGTATTTTTCGGGGATCATAATCTTGTGGCCTTCAGTGGCTGGCCATCAGCTGTAGCAACCCATTCTGGAGATGGTTTCTTGGGACTTGCTCCAACTGGCAGGGAATTTACTCGACGCAGTTTGGATTTTTGGCGAATTGAAAACGACAAGGTTAGGGAAAACTGGGTAATGGTCGATATGCTTGATATCTATCGCCAATTGGGAATTGATGTTTTTGGCCGGATGAAAGCCTTGCTGTGAAGGTATAGGACTCAAATTGAGGCAGCATGAGTCATCAATGAATTGGAATTCCTGATAGCCAATTTCATAGAATAAAAAATCTTGTTTCCTGAAATACTCGCAACCAACATGAGGCATTGAAGGTCGTGATGTAGCAACCTGACTTGTTGATTCTTATGAAATTGTTCTATTTCATTCACAAGGATCTAAAAATGCTTTCGGTGTCCAACAGTTTCAGATGGGTAAAAACAAGTTTTTTGAATCCGATGGTCTGAAAAACAATTAAATTATCTCGAATCTGGTCCCACCATTTGAGCTGGATTGACAATCCTGTCAAATTCCTCGGAAGTAACATAACCCAATTCCAAAGCAGCTTCTTTCAATGTTGAGCCCTTGGAATGGGCAAGCTTGGCTACCTTTGTGGATTTGTCATAACCGATTACTGGAGATAGTGCTGTTACCAGCATAAGCGATTCTTCCATGAGGAAATTAATTCTGGCCTCATTGGCTTTTATGCCTGAAACACACCTTTCCACAAAGGATTTGGTACTGTCCGAGAGCAATTGAATTGATTGGATAACATTGTGGGCAATCATGGGTTTGAAGACATTGAGTTCAAAATGTCCCTGGCTGCCTGCAAAGCCGACACCGGCATCGTTCCCCATAACCTGCGCACATACCATGGTCAAAGCCTCTGTCTGGGTCGGATTTACCTTGCCCGGCATAATTGAGGAACCAGGTTCATTTTCTGGAAGCAGAAGTTCTCCAAGTCCGCTTCTGGGTCCAGAGGCCAGAAACCGTATGTCATTGGCAATTTTAAATAGGGAAACAGCAGTACTTCTCAGTGCACTTGACATACCAACCATGGCATCATGGCTGGCAAGAGCCTCGAATTTGTTCTCTGCAGTGACAAATGGAAGTGAGGTTAATTCGGAAATGTTTCTAGCGACTTCCTTGTCCCATCCTTCTATTGTATTTAAGCCTGTACCAACCGCGGTACCACCCTGAGCCAATTCATAAATACTATCCAGAGCCTTCCGAACCCTGACCTCAGATTGCTCCACCTGCCTCAGGTAACCGGAGAATTCCTGTGCCAAGGTAAGTGGGGTGGCATCCTGGGTATGGGTTCTTCCAATTTTGATTATATCCTCAAATTCGGAACATTTTTTCTTGAGTGCATTATTCAGGAGGTCAAGTGAGGGTAGCAATTCGGTATTGACCAGAAGTGCAGTAGCAACATGCATTGCCGTTGGAAATGTATCGTTTGAAGATTGACTCATGTTTACATGGTCATTGGGGTGAACAGGTAATTTGGAACCTACCTTGCCATCAAGTGATTTGATGGCCAGATTGGCAATGACCTCATTGGCATTCATGTTTGTTTGGGTACCAGAACCCGTTTGCCATACAACCAAGGGAAAATTGTCGTTCATTTGTCCGGAACTGACTAGTTCTGCAGCTTCACAGATTGCATTGCCAATCTTGGGATCAAGCAGATTGAATTTCATGTTGGCGAGGGCACAGGATTTCTTGATGACACCGAATGCCCTTATGATGGAAGCAGGTTGGGTTTCTTTTCCTATTGGGAAATTCATCAGCGAACGTTGGGTTTGAGCGCCCCAGTATTTATCTGATGGGACGTTCAATTCCCCGAAACTGTCGGATTCTATACGGAAGTCAGTCATTCGTTAAACCTTTTCGGAAGTAATGTGATTTCGGAGAATCACTTGGTTCTAAAATCATCCAGACTAACCACCTTGTCGGTCGTTTGGCTAGGTGCTTCTTCAGATAGTTCTACAATCGGGCTAACATCACTGGGCTGGCCATATCTGGGGATTTGAAATCCGATATTGGCATTTTGATCAAAAAAGTAGATTATTGAAAGATATGGTACAAAAAGACGTTCCGGGATGTCATTGAAATTGAGCGTTATCCAAAAACCTTCCTCTTTTACTTCCAAATCTTCGAACCAGTGCTCAAGGACAATTGTCATTTCTTTCTGATACAAATCTTGCAATCTTGGCGAAATAACCACTTCTGAATTCGTTAAATCAAAATCAACGACTATGCCCGGTACTCTGGGCATGCCATCCATTTGAACAATATCCAAGGCCTCCCTAAAGACACCAAACAAGGCATTTTGCATCAATTCCTGGTAGGGGATATCTTTCAAGACAATTATCGTTTCCGTTTTACCAAGCTGGATGGTGAGTTGACAACTTAAGTGGCAGGTTTCTGTTGCCAGGTACCTGCCAAACCCCGCTGGGATTGTGCTATTGAATCCCAGAGTCAGACCGATTATCTTACGGCTCACGCAGCAAGAGCGATCGGAGCACGATTGTCATTGGCAATTGTGCAATTTGGACCGATAACAGCGGTACCCCACCGGGCGAAAGTTAACCCCTTTACGCGTTCGTCGATCCTATTTCGGCCCCCTATCATCATGGTGGAGCCGCCGGGTACCGCCCCCGGGTCCGATCCGTTTATTTCGAGCACGTTTATCGCCATAGTTCCAAAGGAACAATTAAAGAATTATACCTGTTGATCAAATTGTCAATATTGCCCAAATTTAATGATACAATTCTACAACACTTGAACCTTGCATCATCTACCAATGGCCAATATTTGGTCTGCTTGACCATGGTTCTTCTGGGGGCAGGGAGGGTCCCTTTTGCAGCAATTCGATGGAAATATTGTCCGGGGACCTGACAAATGCCATGTGACCGTCTCTCGGAGGCCGGTTGATTGTAATCCCCGCTTCCTCCAGTTTGCTGCACATTTCATAAATGTTATCCACTTCGTAGGCCAAGTGCCCGAAATGACGACTGTCGGAGGGCATTCCCTCATCGCCATCCCAATTGTAGGTGAGTTCTACTGGACATTCCGGTTGATCAGGCGGTGCTAGGAAGACCAATGTGAAGCGACCTGATTCATTGACATTACGGCGTGTTTCAACCAAACCGAGAAGGTTGAAAAAACTTATTGTTTTGTCCAAATCCAATACCCTGACCATAGTGTGTAAATATTTTACCATCTTTAAATTCCTAAAGTTTGAATTTCTATTATGGTTGGTTATCCTAAAACTTTAGGACAAATTTCCAACATATTACAGAAAACAAATAAATGACGATTACTCCCGAAATACTGAAACAAATAGAAGAACAAAGAAATTCTCCCCAGACATCTCTCAGGGAAACAAGTCCCGGTATGGAAAAAAACCTGTACACCCTTTTCCCCATTCTGGATAATGGATTTATCCGGATTGTCGATTACATGGGAAATGATTCCTCGGTAGTACAGGCAGCAAGGGTTTCCTACGGGAAGGGAACCAAAAAGGCCCGTTCCGATGAGGGGTTAATTCGCTATTTGATGCGTCACAAGCATACAACCCCCTTTGAGATGTGCGAGATAAAGCTTCATGTAAAACTGCCAATTTTTGTCGCTCGTCAATGGATTCGGCATCGAACAGCTTCGGTCAACGAATATTCAGCCCGCTATTCGAAACTTGAAGATGAATTCTATATCCCGGAATTTGAAAATCTTTCTGCCCAGTCAGGTGTAAATCGTCAGGGTAGGGGAGAAATTCTTCCCAGAGAGGAAGGAAAGAGGGTTCGGGATATCCTTATGCAGGATAGTCAAGCATCCTATGACAATTATGAAAAAATGTTGTCACAGGAAAACCAGGAAGGCCTTTCACGTGAACTTGCCCGCATTAATCTGCCTACCAATGTTTATACCCAATGGTATTGGAAGGTCAATTTGCTCAACCTCCTGAAATTCATTCATCTCAGAATTGATCCCCATGCACAATATGAAATCAGGGTTTATGCTGAAAAGCTGGCTGAAATTGTCGCGGATTGGGTTCCAATGACCCATCAGGCTTTTGTTGATTACTGGCTGGAAGGGATTTCTCTTTCTAAGCAGCAAATGGAATTGTTAAAGCGGAAAATGCATGGAGAGGAAATTACCTTTGAAACAGCGGGATTATCCAAACGGGAGTGGAATGAGTTCACGCAAGCCCTGGATATGGAAATCCCCTGATAGGAAACCAGTGAAAGGTTGGAAGGAAAACTAATGGACAGAATTGATTTAGTTGATCGCATGATCCTGATGGAACTTCAAAAGAATTCTAACCAGCCACTAGATCAAATTGCCGAAGCAGTCGGTAAATCAAAAACACCCGTTTGGTTAAGAATGAAAAGGTTGGCAGAAAAGGGTATCATCAAAAAATTCACTGTAGATGTGGATTTCGAAAAAATCGGTTTTGAAGCCTGTTTTTTTGTTTTCATCAAAACGTCCGAACATGAGGCTGGGTGGCAAAAACAATTTCTCAAGGCCATTAGGGGCCGACCGGAGGTATTGGAAGCCCATCGGCTGGCGGGCGATATTGATTATATCCTCAAGGTGCGAGTGGAAAATGCAAAAGCCTACGACAAGTTCTACCAGGAATTGATCAGGCAGGTCAAGATATACAACGTTACTGCACTTATTTCGATGGAAGAAATAAAATCCACCAATGAATTGAATTTGACCTCGGTTGCAGATCTGGAAAAATCCCAGGAAGAT
The DNA here is from genome assembly GCA_011523445.1 of Paracoccaceae bacterium. Lineage (GTDB taxonomy): Bacteria > Pseudomonadota > Alphaproteobacteria > Rhodobacterales > Rhodobacteraceae > MPNP01. Next base: position 1,467 of record WTGT01000126.1, on the reverse strand, counting down.
GAGTGATCATCAGGCAAGAATCAAAAAATTGCAGGTTAGGTCACACCTGAGGGGTACCAAGGAAATTTGCGAATTGCTGGGTACCTTTGCCAAAATACATCTGATTCATTTGGATAAAAAAGGGATAAGGGATTATGAAAATTTGCTGGAATTTTCAGATCCGGAAATCACTGATTGGTTATTTGGTTACGCAAGCCCACCAGACCATCTAAGCCAAATTATCGAATCAATCATTGAAAACTATAAATAGGATTATACACGGATTGACAGTGTTTTATTCTGCAACGGCCGATATTTAAACAATAAAATAATATTATTTTCGTTCTTTAAAAATGGTACATAATCCAATATAATAATATAAGGTAGGTGCTATATTGTCCTCATTACTTGTATTCGCTCAAAATGCTGAGTGAACGAAGCCATGGTTAATTTGAAAAAACGAAAAAGAAAATTCTTCTCCAGGGGGAGAGTTAAGGTTACTGCTGAGAATAATTCACAGAAAGAAACATCTCAGCAGAGTAGCTTTAGTGATTATAAAGCATCCCTTGGTGATTTAATGCGAGGACAAAGGGCCAGTCTGGGTAAATCGCTTTTGGATGTACAAAAGGAATTGGGTCTAGCACCATATATTATCTTTGCCATTGAAAATGGTGATCTCGAAGCATTTCCCAACAAGTCTCTGGTGGGCAGTTATGTTCTGCAATATTCCAAATACCTTGGTTGGGATCCCAAAAAAACTTATGACAAGTTTTGTAAGGAATCCGGACATGTCGGTAGAATAAATTATGATTCAGGGCACTCCTATCCGTCCACCTTTTATACCTCCAACAAACTGTCAAACAGAAAGGTCCTTAAAAACAGGATAAGTTTGCTCGAGCATATCTTTGGAGGGTTAATTCGAAAATCAACCTTGACCGGCTTGGCTGCGGTTTCATTCGTTTCATTGTTGCTTGCCAGCGGTGGATATCTGGTTTGGACCTTTTATTTCCAGGTATATGAAAATCCCGATCAAATCACCTCAACTGCTACAGTTGGAGCAAATATTTTTGGAAATGACAATGGATCAGATACTATAAATTCTGAAGGTCCCCAAATTACCTTTGCCATACAACCACCCAATGACACATTTCAAACTGGTTTGGATAAAATTGGTGATTTGATACCCCAGGAAGTTGAGGCAAGCTCAAATTCCACCCCTGATTGGCAGAACCACAGTTCGATTGCTTCAAAATATAAACCTGGAAACCTGCCTGAAGTACCAGTCTTTCTGCCGGAAGAGGATACGGTTCTGGCTAATATCACTGATAGCCCTGATACCATAGTGGAAAACTCAAATAAAATTTACCTCCTGACTACTTCTGAATCTTGGATTCGGGTAAAGGGTGAAAGCGGTAGAGTGCTCTTTGAAAGGGTCTTGGTTGCCGGGGAAAAATATGAAGTCCCGACTATCGGGGAACAGCTGATATT
>WTGT01000121.1 GCA_011523445.1 Paracoccaceae bacterium | reverse complement strand
CATAGGAATTGTTAATTTACATCAACCAGGGTTTCCAAAGATCCTCATTGGCTGCCAACCATTCGGTTGCTGCATCCTCTGGATCCAACCCGTCAACATCCACCAGTTTGGCCATTTCTGCAATTTGGTTATTGGTGAAATTGATCTTTTTCAACACCTCATAAGCGCTTGGCCATTTTTCGGGCATGCCATCCCAAGCGGCTTTTTTCAGATAACCATTTGGCGGGTTACCACAATCATAGGTTGTTTCAGAATTGTACCCGACGGCGGGATCAACATCACAACCCTCTTCCCAAGCTGGAAACTCAACAAACTCTCCGGGCCATACGGCATCAACAAAGTTTGGTGTCCAGTTAAAGATAACTGTTGGTCGATTATTTTGCTCGGCCGATTTAAGTTCAGCCCAGAGAGCTGTGGCCGAACCAGCATTGACAACTACAAAGTTCATTCCAAGTCCTTCAACCCTTTCGGCATCATGCTTCAACCAGTCAACGGGTCCACCAAGAAACCTGCCTTTGTCACCAGTCTCGGGGGTTGCAAATATGGCAGCACATTCGTTCAGGGCTTCCCAACTAGGTAGGCCTGGACAAGCATCTTTGGTCCACATTGGATACCACCAGTCCTCGCGGGTATAGGCATCATGATCACCTGCATCATGAATTCCACCCTTTTCAAGTGCAGCCCGGAACGAGTTGCCGAATGCTCCCTCCCAAACTTCCAATTCAAGGGTTACATCACCAAGTCGAATTGATTCATATACTGCCTGGCTATCGGTGGTAATGTATTCAACATTATTTCCCATTTCCTCGAACATTTGTCCCACTGCATAACTCATAACCAATTGGCTTGACCAATTGTGCAGTGGAATAATGATGGGATCTGAAGAATCCGAAGCCTTGGATAGTCCGATGGTTCCCAACACCAGGGCACCTGAAAGGGCTATCAATTTTAAAGAAATTACGCACTAAATAATCCTCCTAAAACTAATACTCTTTCTCAAGACCAACCAGTAGATTGTCCTGAGATTGTATATTTACTACGAAAGGAACACCTTTTTGGAGTGTTCTACCTTATATTAATTGTTAATGAATGAATGCCGGGTGATTCAACAAGTAATTGGTCAAAATTACCTGTTATAGTAGGAAAATTCCTGTAAACTGTTCTAGACAAGGGTCTTTTTGAACCAAAACAATACCAATCCATTACACTTACATATTGGTATAAGTATTGGGGAGAATTATTTTGAAACCGGAAACATTTACGTCGAATTATCAAGCAAATCAGAATCGTCCTCAATCACTATGCTCTCCGAAGGCATAATTGTTGAGATCGCATGCTTGTATACCAATTGTACCTGATGATCCCGCTTCAATAATAAACTGTATCTATCAAACCAAGTAACGCTACCTGATAATTTAACTCCGTTCACCAGAAAAATGGTGACCCCAACCTTCCCTTTTCTAACTGTATTGATGAAGGCATCCTGAAGCCGGTTCTGTTGGTTTGCCATTAAACCTGTTCCTTATAATATTTTTTGTTGTGAACCATAACGCAATTTAAACAAAAATTTGCAAAAAAACAAGAGAAATTTAACCCAATGGGAAATTATCATGCTCAGATTTCAGGATACAGATTAATAACTTCTCCAAGCATCCCTGCCTAGAAAAAACATGATCAGGATAATTTCCAGACGCCCTACTATCATTCCCAATGAAATAACCACCTTGGATACGTTTCCCAATTGGTCGAAACTAAAGGTTTCTCCCAAGACAGTATCAACCAACGGTCCTGTCGTTGTAATTACGGCCAAGGAAACCGTTAGGGCGGAATTAAAATCCAATCCGATAATCACAAGACAAAGCAACAGCACTACAACGGTTATGAAAAACATGGTGAATATGAGCCAAGCCTCATCCCAGCCTGATTCTATGTTTCTCAAACTCCAGGATTTTTTTCGTTGCACTCCCGATGGATACAAAAGATGAAACATTTCCTTAGAGACATTTTCAAAAAGTATTTTTAGACGTAATAGTTTTATTCCACCTGAATTCGTTGCCACCCCACCACCAATAATAACCAGTGTAAGAAGGACGAGATGTGGAAATCCTTCTATCTGGGTATCTGATGTAGCGAACCAATAAGTGCTTTCAAAACCCGTGGTGGTCAGAAAGGAAATTACAGTGAATATTACGCCCCAACAATTTTGTAGAATCAGCAATATACTTTCCTCGTTATACTGCTGAATCAATAACTGCCAATCGTACAAAAGTGCTCCGATCAGAACCAGAAAAACAATTTTTGAAGCCAGACGTATTTCAGAATCCTGATAGAAATCCCTGAAAACCGGTTTATACCACCAGTAAAATATTAGCAGTCTGGTAATTCCGAAAAGCAACAATAAAACCACCAGCATTTCACCCCAAATTCCTGATGCAGATTCAAAGAATGCCGTTTCACCAACGATTCCACTCGTCGATAGTGACGACATCGCAAAAACAAGGGCATTTAATCCTGATGAACCCAAAATGTACAAACCAATCCAAAAAATAAGTGTAAGTACAAGGTAATAGGGGAGAAGAATTGAAAACTTTCTATAAAGGGGTTGCTCTTCAAAACTCAATTCCCCCCGGTCGGAATCGTCGTTGTCTTCGACGCCAATGCTTTGAGCACTATAAAAATAGTTGAAGCCAAAGTGTTGAATGATTGTAGCTGCTGTAACCCACATGACGAGCCCTCCCATCCATCCCACCAAGGCCCGCCATAGGTGTATGGCGGGAGGAACTTCACCCATGTCATTTTCAATCAGGGTTGCACCAGTGGTTGTAAAGCATGAAATGGCCTCGAAATACGAATCAAGAGCATCAAATTCGTTTACCAGGGTATAAAGGGGTAAGGCAAAAAAGACCGGCAAAATTAGGAATATGATGGTCAGTTCAATCATGTCCCTTCGCAAAGACGGTTTTGAACCCTGATCCAGTGTTGCTATTCCCAAGAAAGATCCTATCAAGGCAATTAATAGACCCTGATAGAAAAATGTCTGAGAGGTTTGGTGATCATCGTTAAGGAGAGCCAAAAAGGCCGGAGCAAACATAGTCACTCCGCTAACGACGATGGAAAGTGAAATAAAGCTTATTTTAGGTTTAATAAGCATCTACACTAAAGTACTTTGTTACTTTCCTTATGTCTTTTGAAAGCATGAATAGTGCTACTTGGTCGCCAACTTGAATTCTGGTTTGGGTATTAAAGCCGATTGGCTCATCATCTCTCAAAATCGCCCCGAACTTAACGGGTATCTTGATTTCACCCAACTGCTTGCTCTCAATTTCATGATTTCGTTCAATGAGTACCTCACAAACCTCACCCTCATCTTCCCCAATCATTTGTACCTGCTTGAAACTTGAAGGTTTGACATTCGGAATTATTGAAGAAACTGTAGTAGTCTGAGGATTTAGTACAATATCGATGCCCATTGATTCGCCCAACTTGGATAACCCGTAATCCTTGATCAATCCAATTGTAGTGATATTAGGATTAAGCTCCTTGGCCTTATAGAGCATCAGCAGGTTGGATTTATCATTTTCGGTGAAGGAAATAATTGTATTGGCAGTATGAATACCTGCCTCATTCAATAGATCTTCCTCCATTCCATCTCCCTGCAGGACAATGGCCCTCGTTAATTCCCCGGCAATGGTTTCAGCCCGCTCCTTGTCCATTTCGATGAGCTTCAACTGATAGTTGTTAAAATTCTTTTCAACACGTTTGGTGAAATCCAATCCTATTTTGCCACCGCCGATAACAATGACTCGATGGAATGGTGGTTTTTCGACACCGAATATTTCCAGAGTCCTTTCCAAATCATCGCTTGCAGCAATCAGATAAACCTTGTCGCCTTCAACCAGTTGATCATCCGGGTTAGCCAATTGGAGTACATTATTGCGTCGATATCCAACAACAAAAGTTCTTAATCCTTCAAATGTTTCGGAAAGTTGGCGAAGAGAAGTGTTGAGGACGCTGCTTTTTTCATTCAGGTTCAATCCAATAACCTGTGCCTTGCCATTGAACAGGTTTTGGTAGAAAAACAACTGCTTGGATCTGAGCAATCTTTGCGCTGCATCGGCAACGGCACCTTCAGGATTGATTATAATATCAACGAAGCCATCGTTTTTTTCACTGACAAACTCATGATAATCGGTATTGCGAATTCGGGCAATGGTTTGAATGTCAGGATTGAGCTTGCGGGCAAAAAATGTACTGAGTACATTGGTTTCATCCGATGGGGTGACAGCAACAATGAGATTGGCATTTTTTATACCTGATCGTTTCAGGTCCTCACCCCTTGTTCCCTCACCCACGACACCAATAATGTTCAGTTTGTCGGTGATCAGGCCAACATTATCCGAATTATTATCCAGGACTGTAATCTCACAATCCATTTCTCGAACCAGATAACGACAAATCTGGCTTCCTACCTGACCCGCACCAACGATTAGAATCTTCATATATCAATAATGCCCTTGGCGTAGAAACCGGGTAAAACCTTAATTGTTCAAGCCCCAATTGCTACATATCTTCTTCAAAACCAGCTACCCTGCTTCCTGAAATGTTTCTTGTAACAATACCGAGTGATTTGAGTTTCCTGTGCAGGGCAGCCCTTTCCATCCCTATGAATTGCGCAGCCTTGGATATATTACCACCAAATTGGTTAATTTGGGCAGAAATATATTCCCTTTCAAATATCAACCTGGCTTCACGCAAAGGTAAACTCAGGTAATTTCCGGAAACTACCGATACGGTATCCGTATTTACCTCGGCTGAGGAAGAAACAACCTCATCAACTGTTATCGGATCCTCGGATTTACCTGTTATCAGAATTCTTTCGATTATGTTCTTCAGCTGGCGAATGTTACCTGGCCACTCGGAAGAAACAAGAAACGATTCCGCTTCTTTGGATAATTCACGCAATGGCCAACCCTGGGTTTTGTGAAAGAGGTAAAGAAAACTCGCTGCCAATTCGGGTATATCTGATCTGTTTGTTTCCAAAGGAGGCACTTTAATCCGATAGGTTGCCAATCTTTCCAACAGGGAAGGCAATAATTGCCCACTTTCAATTTCCTGTTCTATATCTCTGCTGGTAGCCGATAGAAATCTGACTTCTACTTTCAGGGTCTCATTGCCTCCCTCATTGACGATTTGGTTCTTCACGATGACACTGAGAAGTTTCTGTTGGAGATCAATCGGAAGGGCACAAACTTCCTTCAAATACAAGGTGCCGCCATGAGCCAATTCGATTAATCCTGAAACCCTTTGTCCAGTATTTGAAGAAGTACCAAACAGTATGGATTCAATTTTTTCAGGATCCATCGTTGGTATGTTTGCAATGAGGAAAGGTCCCTTTGCAAGGTGTGATTGTGCATGGATATACCTCGCAGCGGTTTCCTTACCACTTCCGGAAGGTCCAGACAGAAGGACCCGGGCATTGCTTTTGGACATTTGATCAAGCAAGTTTTTGTATTTCTTGAATACCCTTGAAGAACCGATGAGTAGTTTGGGATTGTTTTGCGAAACCCTGAGTACTTTTACCTGCCTTCGGAGTGATACCAACTCCATGGCATTCCTTACCACAGATAGCAATCGATCAACCCTAATCGGTTTTTCAATGTAATCAAACGCTCCCAGACGCATTGCCTTGACCGCAATTTCAATATTGCCATGAGCCGACATGATGATAATGGGTGTGGCAGCATCAACCTTACGAATGGTTTGAAGTACCTGCAGGCCGTCCATTTGGGGGTCCTGCAAACGAATATCCAATAAAATCATGCAAGGTTTGGTTTTTTTGAATTCCTCAAGACATTCAGAACCTGAGCTGGCCTGTCGGATCGAATAGCCCTTGTCATGCAAAATTTCGGCAACCAGGTTCCGAATTCTGGAATTATCATCAACAATTAAGATATCATCCATTTTATTTCGCTCGTTTGCCTCTTAATTTTACTGTTCTGTCATATCATTTTTGGTAAGCGGATTTGAACCATCGCACCCTGGTGATTGCCCTCATCGAATGAGGGCGATTTGCCCAATTTCAATTCACCACCATGACCCTCGACAATTCTCTCGGCATAGGCCAAACCCAAACCGGTTCCCCCTTCCCTGAAAGTTATGAATGGCTTCTTGAACTCACTCAAATCCAAATTTGATGGGAATCCGGCTCCATTATCCAATATGCTGATCAGAATCCAGCTATCCTGTTCCTGAAGCATCATTCTTATCTGAGGATCAAATTTATGGTCAGGAAATTTTTCTTTACGGGAATCTATCCCCTCTCGTGAGTTCTTAAGTAGGTTTATAAGCATCTGATAAAAGAGTTCCCTATCCAAATTTATATTTGAATGCTCTAGTGAAGATTCAACTTTTATCTCTACTTCCTCTCCCCTGTTTCGCTCAAAATCACTGGCTGCCTCACAAACACCAACAAGATCTTCCGGCATCAGAATGGGTTCTGGAAGTTTGGCAAACTGGGAAAACTCATCCGATATTCTGATCAATCCATTCATACACTCGTGAATGGTAACAGTATATTTGCTTAGTTGGCCCCTTTTTGATTCTTCAAGTTCATTTCCAATCTTGTATTCCAATTGGGTCAAGGCAAGGCTGATTGGGGTCATGGCATTCTTTATTTCGTGAGCAATCTGCTGTGCAACACTTGCCCATGCTGCCTTGCTCTCAGCGTTAACCAGTTCAGTTACATCATCAAAGGCAATAACATAACCTTCAAGGTTATCCATGGGATCAGTTCGCTTTGCAATTCGAACAAACAGGTGAACCATGCCATCTTCACCACTGATCTGCAGATTTTTCTGTGCAAGTGGTTTGGAAGAGTTTGACAACTCGCTGAGAAGGCCAGCAAAATCTGGAACCACTTCCTTGAGTTTAACTGATGAAAAGGAGGCCAAACCGCTTACATTGAAGAGCTTGTAATCCAAACCCAAATGCTTTCCTGCAGCTCTGTTCATAAATACAATGGTTTCGTCATGACTTAAGCCGATGACACCAGCTGAAACACTCGACAATACACCCCGAAACTCTTTTTCCCTACTTTCTGCCTTATTCCTTATTGCAATCTCTTCACTTATGCTCTTGTCCAATTTTCTGACCATGTCCTGAAAAACGCGACCGAATTTTGCAATCTCGTCCTTGCCCCTTACTTCAATCTTTTCCTTTAGATGACCATCCCCAATTCGTTGTGCAACCTTGGCCAGGTCCTTTACTGGTCTACTCATTCTTTCAGCCAGCAGGAATCCGAATTGTATCATGGCGATGACAAGAAATACGGCACAGATCAGAAAAACCAGGGAATATTGAAATATAGTTGACCCCAATTCCTGAACCAGATCCTTTGACTTTTCCGGTTGAATGGTCAGGGACTTGCGCAGCTGAAGGATCGGTGAGCTGACATCCGTAGTTGTATAGAGGTACTGATCAACCTTTTGGTCAAGTTTGATCAGGGCATAAAGCAAATTGGAGTTGGGTCGTTCAAATACCACTCCGGATTTCTGGTTGTTTTCTTCCATATATTGAATTTTCAAATAGGAAAAGTCCCTATGTAATTTTAATTCAGGACCACAACCCTCAAAATCTCCTACTTCAGTTCCATTGGGTGTAATTTCCTCCATCAAGTCCTTGGGTGGATTATCAAAATCGAAAAGATAGCTTCGTACCCCCCTGACAATTACCTGGCAATTACCGTCAATAATGAAGGCAAAACCGGGTACCCCCAGCTTTTCACTCTGATAATTCTGCATTACCTGCCTTGTTCCACCCAAATCAAGACCGGGTGATATTAAAAACTGATTCTCCAAAAAGGAGGAAAGTTCGATTGAGTAATTTTCAAGTTCGTCAGCTTTTTCATCAACATAGGAGTTGGAAGCATGAAGGGCTCTGTTAAGCTCGTCCGTCAACTCCTCATACACTCGTTCCCCAACTCCCACATTCAATCCAAGGCTGGCAACAATGGCAACCAGTACGGTCGGTATGACAGCTACAATTGTAAATACCTTGACAAGTGTAAGATTAAGGGGGTTTTCAACCTCGGGATCCCTTTCGTAACCCAAAGACCGTAGAATTCGATAGCCAAGTACGGAAATTACGGCAATTACATAGACAAAGTCCACTAATACAATAACTGCCAACCTTGTTGATATTCCCTGTTCTATATCCTCCCAAACAAGGACCGTAGCTCCGATGATCAAGGGGAATATTGCCAACAATATGTACGAAAACCATTTGCTTACCAAAGCAAAGAGTAATTCAAACCCGGATTTAACCCTCACAAGTGACAGCAAATTACATTACCCATAAAGTCAAGGTACAGATATTCATTAACAATTCAGAAAATCCCTAAGAGAAGTTTATGAGACCCATATTTGAATATGAACATCGTTTAAGTTACGAACTTACTATCATGGTTTCGTAGTTGAATTACGAAAAATTACTTTCAATAATACTATAAATCATAATGAAGGTTGCAGGATTTAAAAACACTAATCCCGAATATTCAATCTGAATTGAGTTTCTTTCGATATGAACTGTTCTGGCTATAAATGAATTGCATAAGGTTCTGAAGGATTTTGTTAGCCAGGTTTTCGTCTAAGTGAGATAAATCTCCTGATCATTTGTTTGCTTAAATATTATTCAATAATAATACAATTGTTTGAAACCTAAGGTATAGAAAATAAGTCAGTTAAGAATATGAAGGTTGCTACCATAATTGTTGCAGGCGGTACGGGTACCAGAGCAGGATTGTTTCCTCCCAAGCAATATCAGAGAATTGGATTGGAAACGGTTTTGGAAAAAACTATTAACCAATTTGTATCCCATCCCCAAGTTGATTCGTGTGTGGTTGTTATATCCCAGGAACACAAGGAACTATTTGAGGAAACTGTTTCCCCCAATATTCGCGGTAAATATCAATTGGCCTTCGGTGGAAACAGCCGGACGGAATCTGTTTATTGTGGACTACGACATCTCAAAAACCAGGATATTTCACATGTCTTGATTCACGACGGGGCCCGACCCTTTGTTTCAGCCATGTTGATTACAAATATGGTATCATTACTGGAATCACATGAGGGTATAGTACCGGTAGTAGCAATTTCGGATGCGGTTTGGAAATTCAAAGACAACCATTTGGTTAATCCCGTTTCAAGAGAGAATCTTAGTGCCGCCCAGACGCCGCAGGGATTCAATTATTCCCAAATCCTTCAGGCTTACGAAAAAAGAACTGGTCATACAGCTGATTGTGCCGAAATAGCTTTGGCTGGTAATTTGAAGGTGGCAACCATCGAGGGTGAAAAGGAAAATTACAAGATAACGACTGCTGTGGATCTGGAGTATGCAAGAATGATGTCAAAAAATGATGTACATGATGTTCGCGTAGGACAAGGGGTTGATGTACACAAGCTTGTACCAGGTAAATCCATAGTGCTATGCGGAGTTGAAATTCCCTTTGACAAAAAACTTGAAGGTCATTCAGATGCTGATGTAGGATTACATGCCATTACGGATGCCATTTATGGTTCCTTGGGCAAGGGAGATATAGGCACTTGGTTCCCTCCTGAAGATCCAGTCTGGAAAGGTACTGATTCTGTCCATTTCCTAAATCATGCCAATGGGCTACTCCGGGAAGAACATTATTCCATAACCTCGATCGATTGCACATTTGTTTGTGAAGAACCCAAGATCAAACCTCATGTAATGGATATGCGTAAGAGAGTGGCAAAACAATTGGGAATCAGTACGGATCGGGTCAGCATCAAGGCAACCACTTCTGAAATGTTGGGTTTTACAGGGAGGAAAGAGGGCATTCTGGCTTTGGCGATCGTGTCTATTTCGAGATGATCAATTTTTTTTCCAAGTGCGTATTAACCATTTTTGGCCTCGGTTTTTTTCCATTTGCACCCGGTACTGTAGCTTCCTTTGCAGGAATAGTCATTGGTGGATTGTTGATAACTCTGGAATACGGGTATCTTTACTTGATAATATTTCCATTGTTATTCTGGTGGCTTGGAACAATTTGCCTAAAAGCATCCATAAATTCATTCGTATCCAATGACCCCTCAGAAGTAGTGATTGATGAGTTGGTTGGTCAATTGGTTGCACTTTGGCCGCTGACCCTTGGGTTGTTTGCAGTTGAGAGTGGTATATTACTAAATGACACAATTTTGTTATTTCTTGCCCAGAACCATCACAGCAATCCTTTATTTCAGAATTTGATGTCTGATTTTATTCTTCTGGATAAATATCTATTTCTATCCCTGCTATCCTTGTTCC
>WTGT01000178.1 GCA_011523445.1 Paracoccaceae bacterium | reverse complement strand
GGGATTATGTTGGAACTTTTCAAAACTATTTTGGGGTTTCCAGTTTTGGCGGGCAAGGTCATTGTCAGTACTTACGGGGTAGGATATTTTTACCAAAAGTAAAGACGGAGGCAGAAGATTCAGTAATCCAATTGCATTAGAAGTAATTCTTGCCTAAAATACAATTCGATTCAAGGGGTTCTGAATAGATAAGTTTTTTTGAAATTGCCAAGTAGTAGAACACATTTCCTTTATATTACGCTTGGTTTTCCATCCTAATAATTTCGCAGCTTTATCAGGATTGGTATAGGATTCTGCAATATCACCAGCACGGCGATCTGTGATTCTATAAGGTATTGTACAATTTGCTTCTTCTTCAAATGCATGAATTAATTCCAGCACACTATAACCTGTTCCGGAACCAAGGTTAAATGCATGCCACCCTGTGTTGTTTTCCAGAAAAGTTAATGAAGCAGCGTGAGCTTCAGCTAAATCCATAACATGTATGTAATCCCGAACACCGGTTCCGTCGGATGTTGGATAATCATCCCCAAATACACAGAGCTCTTCCCGGTCTCCCATTGCCACTTGTGCAATAAATGGCATGAGATTATTAGGTTTACCTTTCGGGTTTTCTCCAATCAAACCGCTTTCATGTGCTCCAACCGGATTAAAGTACCTCAAACATGAAATTCGAAATGAGGGGTTTGAGGAAGCGAGATCTTTTAAAATTTCTTCTACATGTGTTTTGCTGCGCCCATAAGGAGTAAGAGCATTTGTAGGATGTTCTTCATCAAAAGGGAGATATTGTGGCTTTCCATAAACAGTAGCACTACTACTGAATATAAATTTATGTATTGATTGCTTTTGTAAAGCATTCAACAGACTGATTGCACCTTGAATGTTATTGGCAAAGTAATCGAGGGGTTTCTCAACGGATTCTCCAACTGCTTTTAATCCAGCGAAATGAATGATGCTATTAATGTTGTATGATTTAAGCGTATGGATAAGCAGGTTTGTATCACGAATATCACCTTTTACAAAAGGTATTGGCTTACCTATTATTTTTTTTAATGCATCGAGAATGACATCACTGCTGTTGGATAAGTTATCGTACAGTACAATGTCATGTCCTGTTTGTGTTAGTACAACTGCAGTGTGGCTACCTATATATCCGGTCCCACCAGTAATTAGAATTCTTTCTGCCATCTTTTCACAAAATGAAATGAAACATTTTTTATTCGTTTTACCGGGATTCCATAATTTTCAAAAGCCGGGTTTTCAAATCTAGGGAAATATATACTTTTTGCTCCCTAGATTATTTCCTTTGATTCAAAATTTTCATAAAAGTGATTATAAACCCCTCCATTTTTTATCCCAATCAGATTTATGTGAATAAAAAGACAAACAATATCATTTTGCCAAATTCAAGTGCATAGTCCTGATTCCTTCAATTCAGCAGTGAACCGACAGGGGAGGCGTGTCTCGGTGATCGGAAACAGGCGGTTTTTTATGGGAAACTCCTGCCTTGAATTAAGTTATTGGTGGAAAAACTGTACCCATTAATCTATTGTTGATAAATCGGGGTTGGTTTGGCTATTTGAATTTTTGGTGATTTATCAAAAATTGTGTATTTTTTGGGCTGGTATGAATTACCTTTTGATTTTTCGAAAACCGAGTAAGCGATAAAGAAGATTCCGTCTATAAGAATTTACAATCTGCTTCCATGGAGGAATATATACTCCCAAAAACCGCCGTTTTAATTTGATATGTCTTGAACCTATAATGGAAGAATTATCATATTTATTAGAACTAACATGATCAACTAATTTGGGATATACTAGGGACCAACTATTCCGAGACTTAAATTCTTCAGTGCAGGACGGCCAATCCGATACGCTTCTAATGGGAAGAGCATTTTCCAACAAGAATCGAGCTGCTCCGAAAGATACAATATAACCTACAGCTCCTTGTATATAGATACCCGGTTCACATGGGTAAGAATTGAATCCATCAAACAATCTTTTCGCTGAACGTAAACGAATAAAAGTTCGACTATAATAAAGCGAGATCAAATCCGAACCCTCGAAATATCTCCCTTTTAGATATTCTACAAGTTTTGGGTGTGGAATTGCGTCATCCTCCAGTATCATCGCATATGGAATATCATTAACCACTATATGTCTATAAGCCTTTAAGTGTGATAATGCACAACCAAATTCTGTATCGGTTAATGGTCTTGAATGACTTGGATCTTTCGCAGATCTGTCAATTTGCGCTTCTTGCTGTTGAGTCAGGCCATTTCGACCATCTATAGCATCAAGGAACTCGAATGGTAATGAAAGATTGTTAAGAAGATAGGTAATTTTTTCACGTCGATTAGTACAATCGGATAGTGATAGTACATATATAGGTATCATAAACGTCATTATGAATTTTGGACTTAAGGGAACCTCTATTAAATAGTTTTGCCACTCATTCCCAACATTTTTTTTCAA
>WTGT01000187.1 GCA_011523445.1 Paracoccaceae bacterium | reverse complement strand
TCAATGATGACACCATCAGTTATGATGCCATAACCGATGCAGTATTGGGAACAGGACATTTTCTGGGAGATGGTGTAACGATGGCGGCAATGCAGCGCGATTATTTCTATCCAAGCATTGCCGATCGTGATCCCCCGATAGCATGGGCTGAGAGGGGAGCTCCCGACATCTGGCATATTGCCAAGGAAAAGGTCCGTGATATTCTGGATAATTACTATCCAGTTTATATCCCCTCTTCAGTCGAGGAAGAAATCAAACGCCACTACAACATCTTTATTTGAGAACCTGAGGATATCAGATCCAAATTTGGTGTCCTAACTGAGTTTGCCCCGAATCTTCAAATCCCCCACCAAGTATTCAGTAGGGGAAGGGAACCTGCATAGCTGCCTGTTCCTAGTACTTCTTCAATTCTGAGACATTCATTCCATTTGGCCATGCGTTCGGATCTTGAGAAGGATCCGACTTTGAGCTGTCCACAACCAAGTCCTGTGGCCAGATGAGATATGGTTACATCTTCGGTTTCCCCTGAACGGGCTGAAACGATGGTACTCCACCCAAAGGACTCGGCAACCTTGTATGCTTCAATCGCCTCGGTTACTGTTCCCACCTGGTTTACCTTCAACAACAGGGAATTACAGGCAGCTTCCTCATGTGATTTCCTCACCAATTGTTCAGATGTTACCAGATAATCATCCCCGACTATTTGGTATTTTTTTCCAAACCTTCTTGTGAACTCAATCATTCCTTCAGGATCATTTTCAGCCATTGGATCTTCAATTGAAACAATGGGGTACGCAGTCAACCACCCTCCCAGAATCTCAATCCATTGTTCGGCTGTATATTCTTTGCCTTCCAATCCCAAACGGTACTTGTTGTCCCGATAGAATTCCGAAGATGCAATATCAAGGGAAATAACCACACGATCGCCAGGCTTTTCTCCAACCTCTTCCATGGCCTTGACAAGCATTTCCAATGCTTCCTCATTACTATCGAAATCAGGCCACCAACCACCCTCATCGGCAACACCGGCCAATTTCCCCTTCTGTTTGAGTAATGATCCTGCGCTGTGATAGATTTCCGAGGTAACCTCCAATGCTTCGGCAAAACTAGAGGCTTTGGGAACCATGATCATGAAATCCTGAATATCAACCCTGTTGGAAGCATGGGCTCCTCCTCCAAATATCTGAATTTCAGGTAGCGGAACCAGTGGCGTTGCGTCAGTTATCCTGGAGAATAGTTTCCAAAGGGGAATCCCCTCAGAACTTGCCCAAGCATTATAAAGTGCCAATGAAATGGCAACTAGGGTATTGCCGCCGTAATTCGATTTTTGTCTTGTTCCATCCTCAGCAATAAGAAATCGATCAATGTCAGCAGCTTCATCAAGGTTTCTTCCAATCAACCGAGGACTTATCTCGCTTGCTATCACTTGCAGCGAGCGGTTTACATCCTTCCCCTGAAGGGATTGCCCTCCATCTCTCAATTCAATTGCTTCTCGTTTGCCTTTGGAAGCTCCAGCTGGAGCAAGACCTCGTCCAAGTAGGCCATTGGAAGATTCAAGCTCGACCTCAACAGTTGGGAAACCTCTCGAATCCCAAATTCTTCTGGCTCTTATATTTTGAATCTTTGCGGTCAAGGCACAAGCTATCCTATACCGGAAAATTGGGCATTGATGGTTGATTGAATAGAATTCTGTGGTGAAAGTATCAGGGGAATCACTATTTGCCGGACACCCTCCTGTTGGTCCGGGTTCAAATACTCAACCGGTGATTTACCATCCACTCTGGCCAGACCCAACATGGGAAGCAATTTGGCAACTCGTCGACTGAAATCCTGCTTATCTTCCCAATGTACAAACTCGTTATAACACTCGAAAAAACGAAGGGAAGCTTCCTCCAACCCTTTTTTGAAATGGGGAGAAAACACGGCCTTCAGAAAAAAATGGTTAAGGCAAAAGGCCACATCAAACGCAGGTTCTCCCATTGTTGCACATTCAGCGTCAATCAGGATCGGTTCACCGGATTTCACAAGTATGTTTTTGGGTGATACATCACCATGAACCAAGGTTTTGTTAGCATCCGCCAGTTGTTTAGCCACTCCATCAAAAATGGGCTTGAGGTCGGGATGCTTGGAACCAGTATAAAGGATATAGGGTTCTATTCTCATGTGGTAAAACACATCCTTCTTCAAAAACTCGGAACTGTCGAACATGCTTTCCCCGGTATGGGACTGAACTTTACCAAAGGTTTTCCCAACTTTTTCTGCAATAGAAATATCGGGTGGGAATTTAAAAAGCTTTTCTTTCCAGACGAAACAATCATCACCACCAACGTAATCCATGGCAAAACCACCAAATTTTTTGGAAAATCCAAACATTTTCGGGGTATTTTCGGGGATAATGGCTTCTGCTAACCGTAGCCACTCATATTCACACTTGTTTCTGTAGACTGGAGCAAACCAATCAGCTTCAACCCGCATTTTGGGAAGAGCAAATTTGGCACAGTATTTATGCTGGTCTGTTTCGACCAGAGCCACGTCCGAAGCAACACCTCCGGTAAGGGGCTTTACAGATTGAATCTGTGATTTATGCCTGATCAAGCCAAGATCCATCAATAGATCAGCAACTCTTTCATTCAAATTCACTTCAGTCATAAAATTCAGCCAATTTTGTTTAAGCCAACAAAAAATAATTTAAGTTCGAAAAAAATAAAACAGGTAAATTTTGGACCAGTTGATTTTTCTTGTCACGAAACAATTTGATCATTATATTGTTTTGGTAAAGGAGAACTACCATGCAAGAAGACATTGACAAGATCTTAAAAGAGTTTGTTCAAAAACATCTAGAGCCCGCAGAGATTGTTAATTTGAGTTCCCGAGAAGACGAAGACGCCGATGGTGATCCCATAATGCGCATCAGGGTGGTCTACAATCCTGAAAAAAATCCTTTGGATCCGAATAAAACCCTAAGTTTAACCAGGCACTTACGTCAAAAGATGGGTAATATATTTATTGAAAGGTTTCCCATTTTTTACTTCTTGACCAAAGAAGAAGACAAAACCTTTGCTGGCTACTGATCTAATTGAAACTGCTCGAGGATTGGTAAATCTGAATCAGGTAAATCCGATTCAGTCGAATCTGAACAGGGCGCAGAGCACTGCCTATTACGCACTTTTCCATGCTCTCTGTCTGAATTGTGCAGATACTTGGGTTGGTTCGACCAAATTTGACAGGAACCAACCTGCCTGGTTGCAAGTATACCGGGCTCCCAACCATAATATTGTAAAAAACAAATGCAAAAGTAAGGAAATGTCCCGATTTCCGAGAGGTATTCAGGATTTTGCCATCAAGTTTGTAGAACTACAGGAAAAGCGTCATCAAGCTGACTATAATCCCCTGTTCAAGATAACAAGTGAATATGTTCTTAATGACATTATCAATGCCGAAGCAGCCATCAGGAATTTGCAAGAATCAGACCTCAGTGCCAAGACGGCCTTTGCTGTTTGGGTTAAATTGAACAACCGAACTAGTTAGCAGTATTAATTTTCAAATAAACAACCTTACCGAATTTGTCCACCGGCAAGAATCTCCATGCACTTGTCATCAACTTGAAAGTTCTCTATTGGCATATAACCTTTAAGGTTCACTATTCATAAACCCCAAAGGGGAAAGTATGTTTCGTTTTGTCCATACTGCAGATTTGCATCTTGATTCACCTCTTAAGTCCTTGGCTTTAAGAGACTCTGAATTAAAGCAGCAAGTTGGCATAGGAACCAGAGAAACCTTTAACAGAATTGTAAATCTTTGTATTGAAGAAAAGGTTGATGCACTTTTGATAGCAGGCGACCTCTATGACAGCGATCAGACTTCAATGTATACAGCTCGGTTCCTTGCCAATCAGATGCAAAGATTGCATCAGGAAGATATCAGAGTTTTCATCATCAAAGGTAATCATGATGCGGGTTCGGTTATAACCGGACAACTAGTTTTCCCTGATTCGGTAAAGATATTTTCAATCAAGGTCGAGACGGTAAACATTACCAAGGGTGATTTGAATATTGCCATCCATGGGGTTAGTTTTCCGAACAGACCAGTACCGGAGTCTCTTGTACCAAAATTTCCAACCCCAAGTCAGGGCATGTTTAACATTGGAATGCTCCATACAAGCCTCGGAGGTGCCCAAGGCCACGATACCTATGCACCAAGCAACATTAATGAATTACAACAGGTTGGATATGATTATTGGGCTTTGGGACATATTCACAAACAGTCTTGTCACAAGGGAGAAACGACTGTCGTAATGCCAGGAATCCCGCAGGGACGTAACATTGGCGAAGATGGAGAAAAGACCGTTTCTCTGGTTTCAGTAGATGAAACCGGCATTACGGAATTGCAACAGGTATCTCTTTCAGTTTTGCAATTTGAAAGAGTGAAGATTGATGTTTCAGATATAACCGAATGGAGAGAACTGGTCGAAACAATCCACAAGAGTATTCAACAATTAATGCAAACTCTTTCCCATAAAATTTATGTCTTGCGTTTGAACTTGCTGGGCGCAACTGACCTGAATTGGAGGATTAGGAGGGATTCAGAAATTCTGCTGGAGGAAGCACGTAGAATAGTCGATCACAACCATGAATTCTGGATTGAGAAAGTAGAGATCAATACGCAGGGCAAGGCAATAAATGATAATAATAAGGCTTATGTTGGTGCCTTGGCCAATCTTGCATTTTTGGAAGACACTGAAATTCCCCATTCAGTGATAAGGGAGATTGAAGACTATACCGAGACAGTCCTAAAGGCACTTCCACCTGCTTCCAGAAAGGTATTGGGAGATAGTGAAGAAGAAAAAAACAAAACGGTTGAAGAACTCTTGAAGGAAGGGATTTCAGATACTCTAGCATACCTGAAAAATCCGGATTCAGAGACAATGCAATGAGATTAAACAAGTTACATATGTCCAAGTACGGAATGTTTTCCGGCGAGGTTTTGGATTTCGGGAAAAGAGTATCCGGGCTGCCGGATTTTCACATAATCTTTGGATTGAACGAGTCCGGCAAAACCACTTCCTTGGAAGCCTGGCTTGATTTTCTTTTTGGTATCAAGCGTAGTTCGCCCTATGGATTCAAGCATTTAACCGCGATGGAAATTCAGGCGACATTGGAAAAGGGAAATAATTTAGTCGAGTACAAAAGGATCAGAAAAACAAAAGATTCCCTACTTGATCTGGAGGATGAAATAGTACCGGAATCGGTATTGAATGTCTTACTTGGAGGCTATACCCGACCGGACTATGAAATTCTGTTTACTGCCAATGATCAAACTCTTGAAAAGGGTGGAAATGAAATTCTGGCAAGCAAGGGAGATCTGGGGAAATTGTTGTTTTCTGCCAGTGCAGGAATGGCCGACCTCAGCGAACGATTGCTGGAATTGCAGCAGATCAATGATCAGTTCTACAGGAAGGGAACAACTAAAAACCTGTTAAACCAAATCAAGGCTGAGCTGGCAGAATTGAAAGGTGAATGGCAGGAAAAGGACAAGGTAGCTGCTGATTATAAGGTCCTGGTAAGTAATTATGAAGAGGCTCAGGTTAATCTTGAACTTGCCAGAGAAAACTTGGGTTCATTTAAAACCGAACTGGTACAGGTGAGTAGGAAAATCGAAGCCCTGAGATGGGTTACATCCCTATCCAGCATACAAGATGAGTTGAAAGAACATAAAGAATTACCCCCACCTCCACAAAATTGGAGAACGATCCTTGATGGCTGGGGTCAGGAAATGATCGTAACCATTGGTCGATTGGATCAGTTATCCAGAGAAATCCTGCGGATGAATAACAAATTAAGTGAAAATGAAATAGATGAAACGGCACTTAATCTGGAATCCCGGGTCTTTAAAACCAAAGCACTGGAAGCATCCTATAAATCTGTGGTTAGAGACCTGCCAAGAAGAATAGCCAATAAAGACGAACTAAGGGCAGAAGTAACCAATCTGACTAGTCGGCTTGGACATGAATTCAATGATGTAAGTAGTAAATTACCTGATTCAGCTACAATTGGCTTGATAAGGGACCTGATGCAGGAGAATTCCGGGATAGAAGCGAATTATAAGTCTACTGAGGAAGAACTTACAAATGCAACCGAGGACATGTACGCCCTACAGGCAAAACTTGATCAGGAAGGAGATTTGGAAGAAGAAGTAGTGACAATTGAATCCCTACTCCGAGAAATCAGAAAAAATGATCCTCGGACACTTCTTCAAAATACCTCTAGGGATATTATGGATGCTGAAGGTGAAATTGAAAGTGGTTTGCATAAGTTGCTCCCCTGGAAAGGTGATTATAGGGTTCTGCAAGATTTGAATTGTCCTTCAAAGCAGGAAATCGGATCAAAGCAGAAACTTTTTGAGGAGACCAAAAGAGACTTACGGGAATCCAAGGGAAGGAAGGATAGTCTGGAACAGGAAATCAGGAAACTGGAAAATTCATTTGATGAGGTGGATCCTGAAACTGTGACTCTGGAAGATCTGGCAGAGGCAAGAAACAGGCGAGAGAACCAATGGGCAAAGCACAAGAGCACCTTGGATATTGTTACAGCAGAACAATTCGAACTGGCCATGAGAAGCGATGACCAAGTCACCTCACGTGCAGCAGAACAAAAGGCAAGCAAGGTTGTAAGAACAGAGAGAGAAACAAAAATCAAGGAACTTCAAGATCTGTTGGAAGTAGAAAAACAAAAATGCCAAGAACTGGAAAAGGAAATTGAACGGCAGATTGCTGCAAGAAATGGTTTATTTGCAAGTATTTCCGGATTGGAAAGCATACAAAACACTGATGAATACATCCGGTGGCTTGATCTTCGTAATGAAACCCTAGGATCAGTAAGAAAATTACAGGTACTTGAAGCAAGAAAAAAATATTATGAAGAAGAAGTAAAGCAGTTTCGAGAGGATTTGTCATATGCTCTGAAAGAGGCAAAAATCGACTGCAAGGACCATTGGAATTTGGAAACCCTGATTTCAACCGCAGAAAACCTCATTGAAAGACATAAGGAAATAAAATCAATACGAAATCAACATTTAAGGGCAAAGGTAACGCATCAGACAAGGTTGAATGCATTCAACGAGGCTAAAACCAATAAGTCCAAGTGGACGGAGAAATGGGTAAAGGCTTGTCAGAGGACCATATTCGATGACTCCTCCGTTCCTGAAATGAAAGAAATCATAACCACACTGGACCAATTGATTCCCAAGGTATCCGAATTGAATAGTCTGATGGATAGAATTGAAAAAATGAATGCTGATCAGAACTGGTTCACCCAAAGTGTCAAAGAATTGGCTTATGAACTGGGTATTGAAGGTAATGATGTCCTACAATTGTGGAATGCTGTTGAGGAGCATGTTCAAAACAACATCAAGATCAACAACGAAAACAGGAACATCAAGGCCGATCTCGAAAATAGATTGGAGGAAAAACAGGGTCTTGAGGAGGATCTAACCGGAATTAACAAGACAATTGCGGAATTCGGTGCTCGCTATGGTGAGAAAAATCTTGAAGAAATTAGGAATTGTTGTACTAGGGCTGAGAGATACCAGGAATTGAAATCCGATGAGAAAAGGGTATTGGAAAATATTCGAGAGACCATGGGATTGCCCTCGAAGCAGGAGGCAGTTGATCAGGTTAAGGGGCTGGTTCTAAGTGATCTTGAAAGTGAAAAAGGGACCTTGGAAATAAAATTGAATGAGTGTGAGAGGGAACTGGAGGAAAGGTTATCAATCCAAAGTCATGCCAGAAGGGAATTGGAAACTGTTTCAGGCGATGATTCTGTTGCCCGTATCAAGGAACATCATGAGAATTTGCTGATTGACCTGCAGGAAAGGGTACGATCCCACCTGAAGAACAAATATGGAATCATCGCACTAGAACATGCCATCAGGAAATTCAGGGACACCCACAAGAGTGAAATGATGACGCTGGCCTCACAGATCTTTTCCAAAATCAGTTGCGGGAACTACAAGTCTCTTGGTACTACTATGGAAAAGAACAAGGAGATATTGACCGTAGAACCGAAGGACGGAGGGACCATGTTTTCACGGGACCTATCCAAGGGTACCCGGTTTCAATTATATCTGGCACTGCGCATTGCAGGTTTTTATGAAATCATAAAAAGCAACCAGTCTGCACCCTTTCTGGCCGATGACATACTGGAAACCTTTGATAACGAAAGGACTGCTGAAGCTTTACAGGTTCTGGAGGAGATGGGTAAAAGATGTCAGGTGATTTACTTTACCCACCACGAACATATTCTGGATATAGCAAGGAAGGTTTGCCCAAACGTTAAAATCCACACCTTGGAGCCAACTACCTGATCAGGGATGAATTCATCCCCGCTGGTTCTCTTTTCTGGCCCTGAAGGCATTTAACGTTTTGCCAGAGGCGAAATCGTGCTTCGCCAGCACCTTCTGGATAGCCACCATGCACTCATCCCTTATTGCTTCAAGTTCCCTGACGGTTTTGCCTTCAGCCTGCTGGTTTGTACCAAATTCAAATTTATCAAGCAAATCCTCGGTAAGTTTCGGCCCGTCCATGTTACACCAAGGCATGGTAAGGGTCGGGCCAAATTTTTCCATGAATTTTCTGGCCCCACCATCGCCTCCTGCCATCATGTAGAGTTGGTTCATACCCATGACTGCCCATCTTAGTCCCGGACCGTAAACAATACTCTCGTCCAATTCCCTGGTTGTGGCCATACCTTCGTTGAGCATATGCAGGATTTCACGCCACATGGCTTCTTGAAGGCGATTGGCTATATGAGCAGGAACCTCACAATTGACCATCAGCACTTGCATGCCAATGTCCTCATAGAATTCTCGGGCTACGGCTTTCGCCTCCTCAGAGGTCAATTTACCTCCCACGATTTCGACCAGTGGACAGAGATAAACGGGATTGAACGGATGTCCCACGATAAATCGTTCCGGATGTTTCAGATCTTTTTGAAGGTCAGTAGGCAGAAAACCCGAGGTACTTGAGGAAATTACCACTTCTGGGCGTGCTACCTCTGATACAGGCAAGAGAGCCTTTGTTTTCAACTCCTCGATTTCAGAAACACTCTCCTGGATAAAATCGGACTTTTCAGCCATTTCTAGGGGATTGGTAGTGAATTCCAGCTTTCCCGGGGGTGGCAAGGGTATTCCCTCGGTCAACTGAGAAAGGGCCTGTCTGGAATTGTCAATGGAATCCCGCAGCCATTTTTCCATGGTCGGGTCAAAATCTGCTGCGATTACATTTATCCCACAGTGAATGGCTCTGGCAGCCCATCCGCCACCAATGACACCTGTACCAAGTAGTCCGAGTGTTTTTACATTCATGTTTATTGCTCCCGCTTTTTGTTGTTGATATCGAGTTTTCTGGAACGATGCATCAAGCCCGCAAGATACTCGGCTGGAACGATCCTTGATTGCAGTTCACGGTAGATTGTATCGGGAAAGGGTTCGGCCTTGGGAGTTCCTCTTTGGGATACATTTAATTGCATACTTTCACAAATGGCCACCAACTCGCCACCTGAATGCATTTTCTGGTAAAGGTGAATTCTTTTAGCGTCAGAATTCAGAACAAAGGTTTGAATTTCGAGTTCGGCAAACATCTTAACTTCCAAGAGGAAATAATTGTGAAACTCTAGGGCATAGACAGTATTTCGTTCCCGTTTTCGGTATTCAGCTCCCAAACCGGTTTCTTCCTGGAACTTGTCCACGGCCAGGCTGAAGGCCAGTGAATAAAATGAATCACGCATGTGATCATTATAATCAACCCAATGTGGATGAACTTTAGTCTGGTAGGTTGATGCCAGGGGAATTACTGAATCGTCTTGTTTCATTTTAAACTCGCTCTTTCTGATACCTTTGACCAATAATTATTCTCGCTAGAAGAAGGTAATAATTTTGACGTTTCAATCTTTGGTGGATTTATTTTGATATTTCAATTCCTGAAAACGGATCCGGATCATAGGTTACCTTCTTCAGATAGAGACCTTCGGGTGGGGCCAATGGCCCGCATTCCTGGCGATTTCTTGCTTCTAGGATTGTTTTGACATCTCGTGGCCCAAGGTTTTTCATACCAACCTTGACTAAAGTTCCAACAATGCTTCTTACCTGCTTGTGCAGAAAACTGGGTGCCTCAAGTATGAATACGTATTCCTTGCCTGAAGGACTCAAGCTACTGTCAATTTGTATGTTGTTCATTGTCTTTACAGGGGATAAGGCCTGACAGTGGGCAGAACGAAAGGTTGTAAAATCATGTTTGCCCATGAGATAGGACGCACCCTTGGTCATATCTGCCAGATCCAGATCCTTGTAAATG
>WTGT01000244.1 GCA_011523445.1 Paracoccaceae bacterium | reverse complement strand
ATATAATACCAGTTGTTATTTTAGAGGTTTGATCAGCAGATTCCCATTTGGAAAAATACTTGGATATCTTTACTCACTTCCCTTCCATTATTTTCACAAAAGCGTATTAATTTTCAGTTTCGTAATAAATTATTACTCGGTTTCGTTTACATCAAGAACTATTCTAAATTATGGAAAATTGGTTGATGTCTCCTTTTGCTAACCTGAAGCTCGTATCCGGAAATGCAAATCCGAATCTGGCACAAAATATAGCCCAAAGTATCTCCTCTCAAACCGGGAGTGAAATAGGTCTTGTTCCGTCAAGAGTAGAAAGATTCAACGACAAGGAAGTTTATGTTGAACTTTATGAGAATGTTCGTGGCGAAGACTTGTTCATCCTTCAATCGACATCCAAACCGGCCAATGACCATCTAATGGAATTGCTCATAATTTCGGATACACTCAGGAGATCATCTGCCACTAGGGTTACCGCAGTTATCCCTTATTTTGGCTATGCCCGTCAGGATCGAAGAACCAAGGCACGAACCCCCATTTCAGCCAAACTGGTAGCCAACCTGATTGCCCAGGCAGGGTGCTCGCGTGTTCTGACCATGGACCTTCATTCAGCCCAGATACAGGGATTCTTTGATATTCCTGTAGATAATCTCTATGCCTCACCGATTTTTGAAATAGATTTGAGAAGATTGTTTCAAAGCAATATTAACGATTTGGTCGTGGTGTCTCCAGATATTGGAGGTGTTGCCAGAGCACGGGAACTTGCCAAGAGATTGGGGGTTGATCTTGCCGTCATTGACAAACGTCGGGCACAACCCGGTGAAGTTGCCGAGATGAGTGTTATTGGAACTGTCAAGGATCGAAAATGCATCTTGGTTGACGATATTTGTGATACTGCAGGAACACTTTGCAAGGGAGCCAACTTGCTTATTGAAGAGGGAGCCACTGAGGTACATGCTTACATTACCCACGGTGTTCTTTCAAATTCGGCCCATAAAAGAATTGAGGAATCTGCACTTAACTCGCTTGTTATTACCGATACAATTGAAATTGATACAGATCAACGGGAATCTCCCAAGATAAGGGTGTTGAGTACTGCACCCCTCTTTGCCAGAGCCATATTGAGTATTGCAAGTGGTACATCGGTTTCCAGCCTTTTCCAGGCCAAGAATATCGAATGGCTTTATGGGAATAGTGATCTTCCCTTGTTCAGTAGTACAAACACCGAATAGACGGCTTCCATTTTTAGTATCAGGTTGGGAATTACCTTAATGGGAAATATGGGCCTTCAATGAAAGGGCATCCCCCAATCTCTTTTGAGCCTTGTCTTTTTCCTGCATTTCCTTGGTACTGGCTGTCTTTTCCAACCGTTCCAAAAGATCATCCAGAACCGAGGAGGTAAACTCTTCTTCAAGGAAAACCTCATCAGCCAATACGGTCACACTGTCAGCAGTAATTTCGACAAATCCCCCTGCCACAACAAACCTGGTTTCATCACCGCCAGCCCTGGCCTTGACAAGCCCAGGACGCAAACTGGTCAGCATGGGAAGATGACCCTCCATGGCTGTCATGTCACCTTCCACACCAGGCAAATCTACAGCATCAACCTCAATCGAGGTTACGCTTTTTTCGGGAGAAACCAAATCAAAATGCATGATCAACAATATCCCATTTATGCAGCTTCGGCTGCCAGGCTATGAGCCTTGGCAGCAACCTCTTCGATACCACCAACCATATAGAAGGCTGCTTCTGGGTATTGGTCGCATTCGCCGGCAACGACTTGCCTGAAACTCTCAATGGTAACTTCGAGTGGGACCTGAACACCTGGTGAACCTGTAAAGACTTCGGCCACATCAAATGGTTGTGACAGGAATCTTTGAATCTTTCTTGCTCTGGCCACAGTGATCTTGTCTTCCTCTGAAAGTTCATCCATACCCAGAATGGCAATAATGTCCTGAAGGGATTTGTATCTTTGGAGAATACCCTGAACATCCCTGGCAACCTTGTAGTGTTCATCACCAACTACTGCCGGGTCCAAAATCCTCGAGGTGGAATCCAGTGGGTCCACTGCCGGATAGATACCCAGTTCGGATATCGCCCTCGACAAAACGGTGGTTGCATCTAAATGGGCAAATGAAGTGGCTGGTGCCGGGTCGGTCAAATCGTCGGCAGGTACATAAATGGCCTGCACGGAGGTAATTGAACCCGCCCTGGTCGATGTAATTCTTTCCTGTAGGGCACCCATGTCCGTTGCCAGTGTTGGCTGATATCCAACAGCTGACGGAATTCTTCCCAGAAGGGCCGAAACCTCGGAACCGGCCTGCGTGAACCTGAAAATGTTGTCAACAAAAAACAAAACGTCCGTACCGGACTGATCCCTGAATTGCTCAGCCAACGTCAAGCCGGTCAAGCCGACCCTGGCTCGTGCCCCTGGTGGTTCATTCATCTGGCCGTAAACGAGCGACACCTTGGATTTTGTTAAATCATCAATGTTGATAACGCCTGATTCGATAAATTCGTGATAGAGGTCATTACCCTCTCTGGTTCTTTCTCCAACTCCGGCAAATACGGAAAAACCGGCATGAACCTTGGCGATGTTGTTGATCAATTCCTGAATCAGAACGGTTTTGCCAACTCCGGCACCTCCAAACAGGCCGATCTTTCCGCCTTTGGCGTATGGCGCCAACAAGTCAATTACCTTGATACCAGTAACAAGAACTTCCGTTTCTGTTGATTGTTCGGAATATTCCGGTGCAGGTTGGTGAATTGCTCTGCTTTCTTCAGCTTCAACGGGTCCTTTTTCGTCGACGGATTCGCCAACCACGTTGATAATTCGACCTAGGGTTGCATCACCAACCGGCACTGTAATGGGGCCGCCCGTATCGGTTACATCCTGGCCCCGAACCAGCCCTTCGGTTGAATCCATGGCAATAGTTCGAACAGTGTTTTCTCCAAGATGCTGCGCAACTTCAAGAACAAGCCTTTTGCCTTGATTTTCAGTTTCCAGAGCATTCAGAATCTCCGGCAGATATTCACTGAACTGTACATCTACGACAGCTCCGATAACCTGTCTTACCTTGCCTTTTCCTGCTTTCTGGTTTGGCTCAACTATTGCATCCATGGTCTTCTCCAAATTCTCAAAGTGCTTCAGCACCCGATATGATTTCTATAAGTTCCTTGGTAATCGCTGCCTGGCGGGAACGGTTGTAAACGATTGTAAGTTTGTCTATCATCTCTCCGGCGTTTCGTGTTGCATTATCCATTGCGGACATCCGAGCACCTTGTTCCGAGGCAGCGTTTTCCAAAAGAGCCGTAAAAATATGGTTGATTATTGCCTGAGGAAGCAAATCCACCAAAAGTTCGGTTTCGTCCGGTTCAAAATCGTAAAACCCTTTTTTCCCATTATCTTCCTTGACCTCTACAGGAATTATCTGCTGGGCTGTCGGGTTCTGGGTAATAACGGACTGGAATCTGCTGAAAAATACGGTGGCAACATCAAATTCGTCATTTTCGAAAAGATCCAATACCTTCTCGCCGATTTCCTGGGCAATACCGTATCTGATTGTCTTGTATTGGGTTAAATCAACATGGTCAACAAAGTACGATTCGAATTCACGCTTTAACTGCTCCCGTCCCTTCTTGCCAATCGTCAAAATCTTTACCTGCTTGTTCTGACCAATCAGGCTTCTGGCGTGTTGTCTTGCCAAACGGACAATGGATGAATTGAACCCACCGCACAGCCCTCGTTCGGCCGTTGCGACAATCAGCAGGTGAACCTGATCGCTCCCACTGCCGGACATTACTTTGGGTACTGATCCTCCCCCTTGGAATGATGAAGCCAGATTGGTTACCACCTTATCCATTTTTTCTGAGTAAGGACGTGCTCTTTCTGCAGCTTCCTGAGCCCGTCTCAGTTTAGCCGCAGCGACCATTTGCATGGCCTTGGTGATTTTACGAGTGGACTTTACACTCTCAATCCGGATCTTCAGGTCCTTGAGGCTTGGCATGACGATTAATACCTAGTTTCGCTCTTAGGAAAAATTGGCCGAGTAGGACCCAATGGCCTCTTTGATCTTGTCTTCCAACTCACCCTCAACCTTGCGGTCATTGGCAGTTATGTCCTCAAGGAGATCCTTGCAATTGGCCCTGAGATGATTAATCAAACCCTGTTCAAATCGAACCACATCACCAATGTCAATATTATCAAGGAACCCGCCAGTCCCAGAGTAAATTACACAGACAATTTCGGCATTGGTCAATGGTGAATACTGTGCCTGCTTCATTAACTCGGTCAGTCTTGCTCCTCTGTTCAGCAACCTTTGGGTAGCGGCATCCAAATCTGACCCGAACTGGGCAAAAGCAGCCATTTCACGATACTGGGCAAGTTCCAGCTTGACTGTACCCGCAACAGATTTCATTGCCTTGGTCTGTGCTGCAGAACCAACCCTGGAAACACTCAAACCGGTATTAACCGCAGGTCTGATACCTTGATAAAACAATTCTGTTTCAAGAAAGATCTGTCCATCGGTAATTGAAATCACATTGGTTGGAATGTAGGCTGAGAGGTCACCGGCCTGGGTTTCAATAATCGGCAAGGCAGTCAATGATCCAGCCTTGAAATCCGGATTCAATTTGGCTGCCCGTTCCAAAAGCCTTGAATGGAGATAAAAGACGTCTCCAGGATAAGCTTCCCTTCCTGGAGGTCTCCTCAGGAGGAGCGACATCTGACGATAGGCGACAGCCTGTTTGGAAAGATCATCATAAATAATCAGCGCATGCTTTCCATTATCCCTGAAGTATTCGGCCATGGCAGTAGCTGAATACGGAGCAAGAAACTGCATCGGAGCCGGATCGGATGCTGTTGCTGCCACGATGATTGAATACCGCAGGGCATCATTTTCCTCGAGTTTCTTCACCAGTTGGGCTACGGTTGACCTTTTTTGTCCCACGGCCACATAAATACAGTACAGTTTTTTGGACTCATCATCACCCGCTGCATCGTTGTATGATTTCTGATTCAGAATGGTATCAAGAACCAATGCCGTTTTACCTGTCTGGCGGTCGCCGATGATCAATTCTCGTTGACCCCGTCCAATTGGAATCATGGCATCCACTGATTTCAATCCGGTTGCCATGGGTTCATGGACAGACCTTCTTGGAATAATGCCCGGGGCCTTTACATCTGCCACGGACCGCATGCTGGTATCAATTGGACCCCTGTTGTCAATGGGATTGCCCAGAGCATCAACAACCCGACCCAGAAGCTCTTCACCTACCGGTACATCAACAATGGATTCCGTTCTTTTTACGAGGTCACCCTCCTTGATATCACGGTCATCACCAAAAATGACGATACCGACGTTATCGACCTCAAGGTTAAGTGCCATCCCCCTGATTCCTCCAGGGAATTCAACCATTTCACCAGCCTGAATATTATCAAGCCCGAAAACTCTGGCGATACCATCACCAACACTTAAAACCCTGCCTACTTCGGCTACTTCGGCTTCCTGGCCAAAATTCTTGATCTGGTCCTTCAGAATTGCTGAAATTTCAGAAGCTTGGATACTCATTTACTCAACCTCTTGCATTGCATATTTCATGTTCATGAGTTTTGATTTTATTGAACTGTCAATCATACGGGATCCCAATCGAACAACCATGCCACCTATCAAACTGGGATCGAACTTTACGTCCAGTTTTATATCCTTGCCGGCCTTCTGCTTCAGTGCCTCAGTAATCCGGTCAAGCTCATCATCAGATAGTTCGTGTGCTGAAAGGATCTCGGCTGGAATAATACCCTTGTGTTCCGAAATCATTTTTTCTAATTGTTCCAGTATTAGCGGCAGGGCAAACAGCCTTCTCTTGGTTGCCAAAAGTGCCAGGGTATTCGTGAATAGATTGCTCAGCCCCATGCGGGTGGCTATTTCAACAATTCCCCTTCTGGCATCATCCCTGGTGTATATGGGTGAGGCAATGAGCACCCTTAGATCTTCGCTATCCTTGATCACTTGCTGTAAAGCGGCAATTTCCCCTTCCAATTCTTCCAACATGCCTTCTTCAAGCATCAGCTCGAATAAAGCTGTGGAATAGCGTGAAGATATTCCTGCTGAAATTGACAAGTTTTCTGCCACTTAATTCCCTTAAATTCCAACTAAACGTCTGATAACAAACCTGTTGTATTTATTTGCCAAGACCAAGGTCAACTGCATTAAATTGCACATAGTACCCCGTTCAACTTAAACCTAATTAGGTAAGATTGATGGAGGTTGCAATTGGTATAAGAGAGAATTTTGTTAGACTCATACTTTCAGGACCAAAATAATTTTTGTGCAGATCCAAAACTCATTACCATTTTGATGCAATGGCTACCGGATCAGGACTGTTCCATACCTGTAACAGGTTTGGGTGTGGGGTTTTTCGCTCCCTTCAACAATTCGAGCCCACTCTTGACCGTTTCACCAATACCATGTTGACGAGTTAGAAAAATTCTTTTTCTTGCTACGATCAAATGTATACCACCGACGACTTTTTGATGCAGTTTCTTGCCTGTTTTCTCTATGGTCTTGGCCATTATCCTCAATGAACCGTCATTGCTTGGCGGTACCATCAAGGCCATCGAATGATGTTCTAGCTGCAATTTGTGTCGGGACAATATCGTTTCCAATTGACCATAGGAATAACTTCTTCCCCACCCATAAGGTGTGGAGGAGTTCATGGACCATACTCCTGATTTGTTGGGAACAATGATAAGCATGAGTCCCTCGGGAACCAGAACGCGCCAGCATTCAGAAAGCATGGATGATTCATTCTCGCAGAATTCTAATCCGTGAAGCAGGATGGCTCGTTCGATACTTGCCGTCGGCAAAGGCCAATTGGATTCGAGCGTATGAACGGACATATTGGGTTTTCCGGCAGGCCATTTCTGACATTCCAACGATTCGGGCATCAAATTGATTACCCTAGTGCCTTCTTCGAGAAATTGTCCCAATAGCGGCAATGCAAAGCCATAACCCAACACACTATCACTGGCCTTATCCGGCCATATCTCGTTCGTTTCGGCAATAAGGGTTTCATTGACGAATGATCCCAACTCAGTTTGGAAATAAAAATGATTGAAATGGGTTACATCAGGCCGCATGGTAATTACTTGTTGTTTTTAATTCGTTATTTCAATTTACAATCAACCCTGATAGGAATCAATCATGACTATTAGCATAAAAACGATCCCGTGTTTGTCAGATAATTACGCCTATTTGATTCATAATGAAAGAATCGGTGAAACCGCCCTGGTTGATGCCCCCGAGGCTGATCCAATCATTGCTGAAATTGATTCGTCGGGATGGAATCTTGATTATATTCTGCTGACCCACCACCATTTTGATCATGTAGATGGTGTTGAAAAGCTTCGTCAGAATTACGGTTCCAAGATAATTGGAAACAAAAACGACAGAAAACGGTTACCCAACCTGGATATTGAGGTAACCGAAGAAAGCAAACTGGTGATTTGTGGTCAGGAAGTATCGGTTCTTGATGTACCGGGTCATACCATAGGGCATATTGCCTTTGTTTTTCCCGGAGCGGCATTTACGGCTGATTCTCTTATGGCTCTCGGTTGTGGCAGGGTTTTTGAGGGCACCTTTCCCATGATGTGGAATAGTTTGCAGAAAATAGCGACCCTACCCGGGGATACGATGATTTATTCAGGCCATGAATATACCTTGTCCAACGGTGCTTTTGCCTTGACCCTGGAAACGGGCAATCCTGAGTTGATCGCCCGCGTGGAAAGGGAGAAGGAACAAAGAAACAAGGGCTTGCCCACAGTCCCTTCCAAACTTGACCTGGAATTGCGTACCAATCCCTTTATGAGAGCAGGTTTGCCTGAAATGAAAACGATCATTGGCAGTTCCGACATGAGTGACGAGGAGTGCTTTGCCGAAATCAGAAAGAGGAAGGATCAATTTTAATTTTTTTCGATTGAAATTTATTTTATATTAAATTTATGTTCCTGATATTATTTTGTAACGAGCATTAATTGTGATCAAAACAATAAACTAAATTTTAGGAGACCTAATAGTTGCCAATATTTTCTGCAGAACTAGAAGATTCCATCAAACGGATACATCAGTTTGCTTCCCTGAGTGGGGATGAATATTTGACACTTGACCATCTGCTTTTGGCTCTTTTGGATGATCCCCCTGCATCGGAAGCAATCAATGCCTGTGGAATCGACCCCAATTTTATCAGGGGCAAGGTCTTCAAATATCTTTACAATGATGTTGATGCCGATGAGTTGTCGAAATTCAAGGAAGTTTCCGAGAAACAGGTACGTCCACTGGCCCCAACAACAGGATTCGAAAAAGTCTTGAACCGGGCAACCATTCATGTACAGGGGGCAGGTCGTTCGGACATTGTGACTGGTGTGGATGTTTTGTTGGCCATTTTTTCAGAACGCCACAGCCATGCGCGAAATTTACTCGAGAATGTTGGACTAACCAGATATGATTTAACCAGATATCTGTCTCATGGAATAACCAAGCAAAGGGTGGTGGACGGCTCAAGGGAATTGAATCCTTCGATTACCCCGAGGTCCAAAACAATAAAACGAAAACTTGAGAAGGGTGAACTTAAGAAAACTGCACTGTCCCAATATTGCATCAACCTCGTGGAACGGGCCAAAAACGGCAAGATCGATCCGCTTGTAGGTCGGGAAACAGAAGTCAAACGTTGTTTCCAAACCCTGTTGCGCAGGAACAAGAACAATCCACTACTCGTTGGTGACCCTGGTGTGGGTAAAACGACCATAGTTGAGGGAATGGCCCTGAAGATTGCCGAGGGTGACATTCCTGAAGTACTTGAGGGCTTTACAATCTATTCCCTCAATATGGGTGCCGTGTTGGCCGGAACCAGATATCGGGGTGATTTTGAAGAAAGACTTTCCAATATTCTCAAGGAGTTGAGGCGAAAGCAAAAAACGGCTCTGTTCATTGATGAAGTTCATACCCTGGTTGGTGCCGGTGCTACCAGCAACGGGTCCATGGATGCATCCAATCTGTTGAAGCCAAGCCTTCAGAATGGTACCCTGAAATGCATAGGCTCTACAACACACAAGGATTTCAAGCAGCATTTTGAAAAGGACCGGGCTCTCTCCAGAAGGTTTCAGAAAATTGATGTGAATGAACCCACGGAAGAGGAAACCTACCAAATATTGAAGGGCATCAAGCCCAGGCTGGAACGCCATCATTCGGTACGTTATACCAATGAGGCCCTGAAATCCACCGTCAAGCTTTCGGCAAGGTATATCAACAACCGAAAATTTCCAGACAAGGCCATTGACATCATTGATGAGGCAGGAGCCTCCAACAGATTGCGTTCCCAGTCAAAGATACGCAAAACCATAAGTGTGCGGGATATCGAGGATACCTTTGCTGCAATTGCCAGGGTTCCTTCCAAGAAATTGTCAAGATCTGACTCAGTCGTTTTAAGTGACCTGGAAAAGAATCTCAAAATTGTCGTGTTCGGTCAGGATCCTGCAATTTCTGCCCTCACCAGTGCCATCAAGTTAAGCCGTGCTGGTCTCAGGGATCAGGAAAAGCCGGTTGGTTCGTATCTTTTTGCCGGTCCGACAGGAGTCGGGAAAACAGAAGTGGCCCGACAATTGGCAGAGAATCTTGGGGCAAAATTATTGCGTTTCGACATGTCAGAGTTCATGGAAAAACATGCCGTATCTCGGCTGATTGGTGCACCTCCAGGTTATATCGGTTTCGAACAGGGAGGATTGCTTACCGACGGGGTTGATGAAAATCCACATTCTGTCGTACTGCTGGATGAAATCGAGAAGGCGCATCCGGATGTATCCAATATCCTTCTTCAGGTCATGGATTATGGCAAATTGACGGATCATAGCGGACGAACGGTTGATTTCAGGAACGCCATCCTGATCATGACAACCAATGCTGGTGCCGTTGAGCTAGAAAAGAGCGCTGTTGGTTTCGGCAGGGAATCAAGGGAGGGTGAGGATAAAATTGCCGTTGATAAACTCTTTCCGCCCGAATTCAGAAACCGGCTTGATGCGATCATCAGTTTCAAGTCCTTGAGTACTGACACGATAGTCAAGGTTGTACAGAAATTCATCACTCAGTTGGAAGGCCAATTGATTGAACGGAATATTCAGATCGAGATTAGTGACCAAGCCTCGGAATGGCTCGGTAAAAAGGGTTATGATACCAAAATGGGAGCAAGACCCCTGGCCCGATTGATTCAGGAGGAAGTCAAGAAACCCCTGGCCGATGAAATACTGTTTGGGAAACTACAAAAGGGTGGAAAAATAGAGATTGAACTCAAGAAGGACAAATTGGAATTCAAGATTTCTCCTCCCC
>WTGT01000169.1 GCA_011523445.1 Paracoccaceae bacterium | reverse complement strand
TGTTGAAAGACTGGGAATTGATTCGGGTGATGGAAACCAGACCTTGCAACTGGATCCTGATGAGTTGATTCCGCCATCCGGTACGGACGAACCGGCACTTCCTCCCAAGACCGAATAATTTATTTTGAAAAATTTCCTGAATGATTTCTCGGTCAAAAGGGATAAATTGGCCAATTAATTCCAGGTGGGTAAAATAAATCCTTCAATATACTTGATTTTTTTTTTGTGAAATCGTTAGATAATATTCCCGTAACTATTTGGGATTTTTCTGAAATAGGATAATCATTTACGGGAGAATTTCCTCATTTGACTAGATATATATTTATCACTGGAGGAGTGGTTTCCTCACTCGGGAAAGGATTGACCTCTGCTGCATTGGGAGCATTGCTTCAAGCTAGGGGTTATGGTGTCAGGCTAAGGAAACTTGACCCCTATCTGAACGTAGATCCAGGTACATTGAGCCCCTTTGAACACGGTGAGGTATTTGTCACAGATGATGGGGCCGAAACGGACCTTGACATCGGACATTATGAAAGATTTACCGGGGTTGCCGCAAGTTCGCTTGATTCGACATCTTCGGGAAGAATTTACCAATCTGTTTTGGACAAGGAAAGGCAGGGAGAATATCTTGGTGAAACCATCCAGGTGATTCCCCATGTAACAGATGAAATAAAGCGCTTCATTTCTCAGGATTTCGAAAATACAGATTTCATGCTTTGTGAAATCGGGGGAACCGTTGGTGATATTGAAGGGTTGCCATTTTTTGAAGCTATCAGACAGTTTGCCCAGGAAAAAGGCCCAGGGAGTTGCATTTTTATTCACGTAACCCTTATCCCCTACCTGAATGTATGTAATGAAATAAAAACCAAGCCCACCCAGCATTCGGTCAAGGAATTAAGATCAATCGGAATTGCCCCTGACATACTGGTATGTCGCTCCAATCTGCCGATCCCGGACAAGGAAAGAAAGAAAATTGCCCTGTTTTGCAATGTCGATCAGAATGCGGTTATTTCATCGCCGGATATGAATTCGATTTACGAGGCACCAACGCTCTATCATGAAGAAGGTTTGGATACGGCTGTTTTGAAGGCCTTTGGAATCAAGTCATTTCCCGAAACCAATTTGAGCAAATGGTATGAAGTCAAGGAAAGAATTGACAACCCTGAAGGGAAAGTACGTGTGGCCATTGTTGGCAAATATACCGGTCTTGATGATGCCTATAAATCAATAAACGAAGCCCTTACCCACGGAGGAATTGCCAATCAGGTCGAGGTCGAGACCAAATGGATTCAGGCAGAAGTTTTTGAGGAAGAGGATCCAGCTCCCTATCTCACGGGTTGCCATGCAATCTTGATTCCCGGAGGATTTGGCAAAAGAGGTTCGGAGGGAAAGATCAAGGCAGCCGGTTTTGCCAGGAAAAATCAGGTTCCCTATTTTGGCATATGCCTGGGTATGCAAATGGCAGTAATTGAACTGGTTCGTGATCTTTTGGGTATAGACAGTGCTGGGTCGGAAGAATTCAGTCTGGAAGAACAGGAAAATTCAAGTGAAGATTTAACCCCCGTGATTTTCTATTTGAAGAAATGGGTGCACGAGGGCAAGAAAATTACCCGATCCGAAACGGACGAAAAGGGAGCAACAATGCGATTGGGCAGTTATCCTGCCAAATTGACCAAGGGAAGCATTGTTGAAAAAATCTACGGTTCGTGTGAGATTTCGGAAAGGCATCGTCACAGATACGAGGTAGATGTCAAATACAAGGACCAGCTGGAATCAGAAGGGGTCTTGTTTTCAGGCATGTCACCTGATGGAAATTTGCCGGAAATCATGGAACTGAAAAAACATCCCTGGTTCGTAGGTGTGCAGTTTCATCCGGAATTGAAATCACAACCCTTCAATCCGCATCCGTTGTTTGCTGGTTTCATTAAAGCTGCAATTAAAAGGTCCAGATTGGTTTAATAAAGTAAGTATGATAATTTGAAAGTTACAAGAATCTTGTTGGAGGAATTATGCTGAGAAATATTTTTGTCTCCCTCTTTGTAGTGTTGGGCCTGGCGGTTTCAGGGGCAAATGCTTCCCAGCCATCAGTATATGCTGAAGATGGGGTGGCTATCAACGGCTATGATCCGGTTGCCTACTTGGAACATATATCAGCCGTTGAAGGTGAAGATGAATTTACCTTTGATTGGATGGGAGCAACCTGGAAATTTTCCTCACAGGAAAATCTTGACAAATTCATGGCATCTCCCGAGGACTATGCACCCCAGTATGGAGGATATTGTGCCTATGCGGTTGCCAATGGTTATACCGCAACGACTGATCCCGATGCGTTTACCGTTCATGATGGCAAGTTATACCTGAATTACAACCAATGGGTATCAAGGCTTTGGCGTTTGAATATGACCAGATTTATTGAGCAGGGTGATGAAAACTGGCCGGGAGTATTGGAATAATTGTCCATTGACCCATCCCAATTTAATTTTGAAAATGGTGTTGCATTAGTC
>WTGT01000268.1 GCA_011523445.1 Paracoccaceae bacterium | reverse complement strand
GCATCTGTAGGAGGTGAGGACTCTGTCTCGGGAAAAAAATTACTCCTTGTTCTTCTTTTTGTACCCCAATTCATTTTTGAAAACCTGCCAATGGTTTTCCTTCTGTCAGCTCTTCACTTTTGTATATTCTTGCTCAGAAGCAGGGAATATTTGGCAATTGTTACTTTTGGCAAAAAAGGTCAAAACGTAACCCGTCTGGTCATGGCATTGTCATTTGTTTTGGGCTTGTTGTGCCTCACCCTCCTTAATCCCCTCGTTGCCTGGACCAATATTGAATCGCGACAGTTGCTTACTGCCACTAATGAGGATGCAAAGGTTGAAATTAATCAGGACAAGTTTTGGTTTCAGGTCGAAATTGCAGAAAAAGACGCCATCATCAGGGCAGCACGACTTGATACCGGTCAGGAAAATCAGATCCATCTTGATGATGTTGAAATATTGGTCAAGAATAATGAAGGTTCTCCGGTGGAGAATTATTGCAAGGCCTCGGAAATCCATGTTCATGACCTTTATCTCGAAATTTTTCCGGAGGAACAATGTGATTTGGACACTGAACTTGTCAGAGCTACGGATATTGGTGAGAATGCCTTAAGGGTATTGATAAAAACAGATATTTCACCAGAGGATTTTGTGGCTCTAATCCCCCTGGAGCAGACAAATGTATGGACGAGTTTCAAAATATCGAAAACTCTGGAAAAACTCGGACTTTTGGCAAGTGCCCATGAACAAAATGTTTACTTTGTCTCCCTGATTGCCCTTCCCTTTTTACTTGCTTTCATGGTTGGAATTGGTGTCGGAATTCTACCCTTTTTTGAATTGAATGGGCTTTATGTAGGTGCATTTTTGATTTTTCTTTTTGGGCTTGGGATTTTCTTCTTAGACAAGGTTCTGTATTCCTTTGTCGTAAACCAGAATTTCCCTTCCCTCATAGCATCCCTGTTTTTTCCAGTTCCTATATTGATGGCATTTTGTGTTTTTGTTGGCATAACCACCTTTCCCAATTTTCAATTACCCAAGTTTGATCGTAAATTTTTGCCATTCATGGTGATATTTGCTGCAAGCTTCCTGTTTAACCTTATTGTGAATTACTTTGTCATTCGCCAATTTTTGGCATCTGAATATGCAGCAATCAATTTCTCCTTGATTTCATCTCTTTTGCTCTTTGTTTTGATGCCTTATTTCGAAAAACAGGGGAATAATATTTACAATCTGAAAATCTTACCTTAGGTAGTCATTTCCTGTTTGAGGTTTAAACAGGAGTTAATAATGGTTGTCAACAAAATTCGGAAGCTGGATTTTTCTGATGCATGAGTCCATTGGGAAAATAAACAATTCGGGTTGGTTCATATGTAAAATTTCTATATCGTGCCAACTCGTACTACTGATAACTGTCAGCATTTGTTAAAAGAATATTTGTGATTATTCGTTCTCTTGTTAAAAACATCTTGATTGCGTCCATGATTTTCTATTGGACGGTCAATCCGGGTCAGTCACAGGAAGAACCAAAAGTAAACCTGATTGCTGATGAAATCATTCTTTACCGAGATGGTCGTTTTTTGGCTGATGGGAATGTAAAGTTATCAACCGAAAATATTCTGCTGCAGGCAACCAAGATTGAATTTGATACCGAGACTTATGAATTTCATGGCCCTCTTTACATTTCTGATACTTCTGGAACCAAAGCCGTTACGGATTTTGCTTCGCTTTCCAGTGAGGATCAAAGTGGTATAATCGAAGGGTTGGGAATTCTTTACCGCAACAGGCTGCAGATTACATCAGGAACAGCGAAAAGATCCAACGGCAGATTGGTTTTTTTCAATAATTTGATTACCACATGCGAAGTTTGTACAGCAGGAGAAAAACCTCTTTGGTATTTCCAAGCCGAATCGATGACTGTTCAAGAAGATAGTGGCAGAATTCATCTCAAGAATGTCAGCTTCAAGATTTGGGATGTTCCCATTATCTATTTACCAAGGTTTTCCCTGGGTATTCCAACATCTGGTAGGCAAAGCGGTTTTTTAGTCCCCGAGGTTAAATATTCAAGTGATGTGGGTATAGAGGTCAAGGTACCATACTATCAAGTTCTTAACGATCAGACAGATATTACACTGTCGTTTGGCCGGACCCCCCAGAAAAAAGCCGGACTTAATTTGGAGTTTCGCAATAATTCGAAATCGGGGTGGATCTATTTTGAAGGAGCATATCCGTTCAGGGAAGAAAATGACCTTGGGCTGTTTCAAAAGGATCTGGTATTGAAAGGTGTCCAAAAACCGGATGAAACCTCTCAAATCAGTTTCCTGGTAACTGATACCAGTTCGGAAAACACTTCCTATCCGGCTGGCTTGTTTCCTGAAAAAAACAAGTTGATTTTTCTGGAGGCCACCAAAAAAGTGCCCATTGGGGAATTGAAGTTCAGAACCATCGATATCAGCCCTCTTGATCAGGCAAATAAAATAAACAATATGGAAAGGATTGTCAGTTTGGGATTGGAAACCAGGGATCTTTTGCCCAATGCCAGACCCAGACTTACCTTTGATCTGGAATTCAATTCCACTTTACAAAATACTGACCGTGATTCTGAACCTCCGAATCAGTATGATTTCAAAAACGCATCATTGTTGGGCAAGTATTCAGACACCAGAATTTTCGGTGGGGGATTTAAAAGTTCAACAACGGTTTTCCTGCATGGTGAAATGTATGATCATGATACGACGGCAGAAAAAAAGAATGTGAACTATGGTCGGGCCATGATTGTAAATAACCTGTCATTTCCCCTAGCCCGGTCCGGAGGCTCAGGATACCAGACAATTACCCCATTCATACAAACGGTTTATTCACAGGATAACGGTGCTGAACTACCTGAAAGACCCAAAGCAAAACAGGTGATTGATCGTAGCAAATTCTTATCCAACCAGCAGGATATCGCAGAAACATTTGTAAGGGATGGTCGAGAAGTGAGTTTGGGATTAAAATACTATACCACTTTCCAAGACAACCAACTCGATTTGATATTTGGGAAAACCATAATGGATGCCGAGATGGATCCCGAGAAAAAACCTAAATATGTTCATGCTGGAAACCAAGAAACACATTATTTTGCCAAAAGTATTCTGGAGTTGGGAGAAAATGTTGAGGTCAGTTCGTTGTTTGTAGGTGATAATGATTTAAGAGTGGTCAGTAATTATTCACGTCTGTCAATCGCAAATGATGATTATCAAGCGGATATTTCCTATGGATGGATCAGGGACCAAGAAAGTGACAATGAAAAATCCGAGTCGGCTAGTGCAAAACTCAGCATGCCATTCTCTGATCAATGGTCGGGATACACCAATGTTGAATATGACTTTCGAGGAGAGTCCAAAAGGGAATTGGGAATTGGTGCAATTTACCATCATCAATGTCTGACATTTGAAATATCCGGTGAAAGAACATACAAGACTTTAAGTACTTCCCAGTCGAAACCTGATTATTCAATCGGAATTTCCTTGATAGGATTTACGTCAGCAAGTACTTTATCTACAAGAAAATGTAATTAAATCAGTATATTATGACAACCAGACTTTTCACCTTTGTAATTCTTCTTCTTGTCTTTGTTGCTAAACTCAATTTTGCATACGGACAGACCAACCTTTTTGCTACAGCCTTCACGGTTAATGGAGCAGCTGTCAGCAATTATGAAATTGACCAGAAAGTACGTTATCTACGCTTTTTAGGCGAAGGAGGGAATATAAAAAGCAAAGCTGAAGAGGAGCTGATACAAGAAAAACTCTACATACAGGAAACTGAGCGGATAGGAATTGATCTTACTCCAAAACAAATACACACGGCAGCTACGGATTTTGCAGAAAGCAGAAACAACTCACTCAACGGACTCCTGAATCAACTTGGACGCTCAGGGGTCAACAAGGAATCCTTCTTTGGTTACATCGAAGCTCAATTGGCTTGGACCGAGTTTGCTAGATCTGTTTTCGGTCCCACCATCAGAGATTTGCCGGTCCCGGATGTAGATGAAAAACTTTTGCTTGAGTACCGGACTACAACAAATTTGGTCAATCTGCTCGAGATTGTTATTGTCATTGATGAAAACAATCCCGATCAGGCCGAGCAGATAGCCCAGGAAATTTATCGAAGTATTCGAACCCCGGAAGATTTCTCGCTTACAGCAAGGAATTATTCAGCCTCCTCGACAAGAAATGAAGGGGGAGCAGTTGGATGGTTGAACATTGACAATGTCAGCAGTTCATTCAGGAATGTTATCAACAGGACTTCATCCGGCAGGGTCTCCGAACCTGTCAGGGTTGATAATCTTTACTATGTATTTTTTGTCCTCGGAAAAAGAACCGAATCCTCTTCTGTCGACTTCGTTTCAATTGACTATGCAACCTTGAAAGTTGATGGTCTTGGTGCTGATCAGGTTTCAAGTCTTCAAGCCACAGCCAATCGTAGTCAAAACTGTGAAGATTTCTCGGAATTTTCCGCTCAGTTCAATGCTGAAAATTTTGCCAGACAAACGGTGGAAAGGGCCGATTTGGGAGCATTTGCCGATCCCTTGTCAGAGCTGGATAACAATGAGGTAACCAGAGTAGAACTAGATGATGGATCAAATTATCTTGTAATGTTATGCAAGCGTAATCTGGTGGTTGATGAGGAAGTTCGTGAACGGATATTAAATAACCTGAGAAACAGGAAGCTAGATGATATGTCCAGAAACCACTATTCCAAGCTCAGGGCGGCTGCTATTGTCAGAAGGAAATAGTTCCGTAATTGCCTTAACTTCGGGTGAACCTTCAGGTGTTGGATTAGAACTTGCCTTCAAGGCTTGGCAAAAACTGAAAGGGTCACACCCTTTTTTCCTCATTGCCGATCGCAGCCACATAAATTCTCTGGAACAAACCTGTCCCGTTATCGAAATACAATCACCTGAGGACTGTCTGGGAGTTTTTGATCACGCGCTTCCCTTCCTGCACTATCAGTTCCCTACCTCAAGCTTACCAGGTCATTACAATCCGGAAAATGCTCCAGGTGTTGTTGGATCAATCGAGACAGCTGTACAATTTGCCCTGGATAAAAAAATTGCTGGAATCTGCACTAATCCAATCACCAAGGAGGTATTCAACCATGCTGGCAAGAAGAATTATTCCGGGCATACTGAATTCATCGCTCATCTTTGTGGGGAAAATTGTCCAGTAATGATGCTGGCTGGTAGGAAGTTAAAGGTTGTTCCACTCACGAGGCATATACCACTCAGGTTGGTACATCAGGGTATTTCCAAGAAACTCCTAAAACAAACCCTTGAAATAAGCCTGCAATCATTGCGTAAGGATTTTGGCCTCCCGCAGCCCAGGATAGCAGTTTCAGGAGTGAACCCCCATGCTGGTGAAGGAGGTTTGCTGGGTCTTGAGGAAAAAGAAATCATAGAACCGGTGATCAGGGATTTCCAAACCAAAGGGGAAAATGTTCAGGGTCCCTTTTCTGCAGATACCATGTTCCACAAGAAATTTAGAAAGACCTATGATCTGGCGGTATCAATGTATCATGATCAAGCCTTGATCCCAATCAAGACACTCGACTTCTACAAGTCAGTGAATGTAACGCTCGGATTGCCAATTGTACGTACTTCCCCAGATCATGGTACAGCCTTGGACATGGCAGGTAAAGGCAAGGCCAGGGCTGATAGTTTGATTGAAGCAATCAAACTTGCCGGTACAATCCAGGAAAACAGAATGAAGAATGACAAACACCCTTCCCCCACTTCGTGAGGTTATCAAGGAATTTGGGCTTTCTGCAAATAAAGCCCTTGGTCAAAACTATCTGCTGGATTTGAACCTCACCGGCAAAATTGCTTCGCTGGCTGGGGATTTGGAAGGTACAACAGTCATTGAGATAGGACCGGGTCCGGGGGGATTGACCAGAAGTTTACTTGCAAGAAA
The DNA here is from genome assembly GCA_011523445.1 of Paracoccaceae bacterium. Lineage (GTDB taxonomy): Bacteria > Pseudomonadota > Alphaproteobacteria > Rhodobacterales > Rhodobacteraceae > MPNP01. Next base: position 4,496 of record WTGT01000268.1, on the reverse strand, counting down.
CCCTTCTAAAGTCATTTCCATTGAAATTGATTCTCGATTTGTTCCTGCGCTGGAACAGATCAGGAATACCTATCCAGATAGTTTTGAGTTTCATTGCATGGATGGTTTGAAATTCGATTATTCAACACTGCCGAACATCCCGCTCAAGATCGTAGCCAATTTACCGTATAATTCTGCTACCAAATTTCTGGTAGACTGGCTGTTGACCGAACAGTGGCCGCCCTTCTGGTCAGGGATTACCCTACTGTTGCAAAAGGAGGTGGGAGAGAGAATAGTTGCCCAGGCCAATTCCAGAATCTATGGACGTTTATCCATACTTTCCCAACTTCGTTCGGATGCCAGGATTTTGATGAATATTCCTGCCCAGGCCTTTACCCCGGTACCAAAGATAGATTCGGTTGTGGTTCAAATCCTGCCGAAACAATCCCTGCTTCCACAAGATACAATACCCCTCTTCGAAAAGGTTGTGGCAATGGCCTTCAATCAAAGGCGAAAGATGATCAAATCGAGTTTAAGACAATTGACAGGAAATATCGTCGACTGCCTGTTGGAGGCAGAAATCGATCCCAACAGTAGACCCGAACAAATCCCCGTTTCAAAGTACATCGAATTTGTTTCAGTTATCCAATCTCAGGTTGAGGATCCGGACTTGAATAATTAATTGATTGAAACTTGTTGTGAAGCATCCTCTTGGGGTTCTGCTTCCTTCTTTTCCTTGTTTAGATTTTTCTTGCCGTTTACCATACGGTGAACATTATGGGATGACCGTTGTATTTCAAATTCCTTCTGGGATTCAAGCAGACGAATGTAATGTTCTGCATGTTGCGTGAAGTTTTCTGCTACAATTCGGTCACCACCTAGCAAGGCATCCCTGGCGTGGGCTTGATACTTTTCAATAATTTGAAGTGAGTTTCCTCTGACTTTTCCGTCAGGACCAGAACTCTCAAATACCCTGTTGGTACCGTTGCCAGTGTTCCCCTTACGCCCTTTTCCCCGGGGCCGGGAACCTCTAGAATTTCGCATTTTTACCCATTTCGTCCTCCTAAACTAGTTAAACCTATCGTGTTGATTTCACTTCATCATCTGGTGCTTTACCCTTTCAGTATGGGTAACCGATATTGCGATGAAGCAAGTATTTTACTGTCTGTTTCTAATTGAGTTTTGTTTTGACCACTTTGTTTTGATCTATACTTTTCGAAAAACCAGAGCTCTCGTTATCCCACACAAATCCGGGATTTCATTTTCCAGAGAAAGATCAGTTCGCTCAAATATCCTTTTTACTTGATGATATTTTCCAAAGCCAATTTCGATTATCAATCGCCCGTTATGATTTAAATATTTGCTAACTTCCGAAGCTATCTTACGATAGGACTCTAAGCCGTCATCCTCAAGGGTTAATGCAATCTTGGGTTCAAAATACCTAATTTCGGGCTGTAGTGTTTCGTATTCGTCTTTACTGATATACGGAGGATTAGAAATAATCAAGTCAAAATTGCAATTTATTTCTGAAAACCAATCAGATGTAACCAATTTGCACCTATCCTTGAGACCAAATCTTTCGATATTTATTCCGGCAACCCTAATGCATGATGGTGAAATATCAGAACCGACCCCGTAAGCAGCCGGTTTTTCTGCCAGAAGTGTAACCAACAAGCAACCGCTTCCCACTCCCAAATCCAGAAATTGCCCAAATTCTTCAGATAATGCCTCCTCTATGAGAACTTCCGTATCAGGACGAGGATCCAAGACTTCTGTATTGACATGAAATGACCTTCCCCAAAATTCCTTTTCATTCACGATTTTAGCAATCGGCATTCTTTGTTCCCTGAGCTTGATCAAGTTTTCAAAGCTAGACCAAATTTTCCCGGGAATGGTATCGATTTCTTCCTTGTTCAGGGAATAAATTCGTTTCCCGAGACAACTCTCAAACAATTTGGTTGTATCATACCCCGGATTTTCCACGCCGGCTTTATGCAACCTTAGGGTCGCACTTTTTAATGTATCTGATGACCAAGTACCCATCAGGAGACAAACTCTGCAAGCTTATTGGCCTGATCGTCTGTTATGAGGTAATCAATGATTTCATCCATCTCGCCTTCAATGACTTTCTCAAGACTGTAAAGGGTTAGATTGACCCTGTGATCGGTCACTCTTCCCTGGGGAAAGTTGTAGGTACGGATTCGTTCGGACCTGTCACCACTGCCTACCTGGGACTTACGATCAGCCGCTCTTTCGCTTCGGGCCTTTTCCGCTTCAATGTTATAAAGCCTTGAACGCAAGACTGTCATTGCCTTAACACGATTGACATGTTGGGATTTTTCAGCAGAAATGACGGCAATGCCAGTGGGAATATGTGTAATCCTGACAGCTGAATCCGTCTTGTTGACATGTTGCCCCCCTGCTCCACTTGCTCTCATAGTGTCTATCCTGAGATCTTCCGGTGCAATAACTATATCGACCTCTTCTGCTTCGGGAAGCACAGCTACGGTTGCAGCCGAGGTATGGATTCTTCCACTTGATTCTGTTTGTGGAACTCTTTGAACCCGATGAACACCGGATTCGTACTTTAGTCTAGCATATACCCCTTTACCTTCAATGGTAACAGTTATTTCCTTAAACCCTCCCAAATCGGATTCACTGGCATCAAGAGGTTCGAATTTCCATTTCATAATTTCGGCATACTTCTCGTACATCCTGTACAGTACACCACAAAACAAGGCTGCCTCTTCACCGCCTGTTCCTGCCCTGATTTCCAACACGACAGATTTCTCATCATCAGCATCCTTTGGAATGAGTTCAAGAAGAAGGTCTTGTTCGGTAGAAACTAGTTGCTGGTTCAAATTTTCCAATTCTTCCAATGCCAGATCTTTCATCTCGGGGTCTGAAACCATATCCGAGGTTTCCTGGATTTCATGTAACAAATTCCTGAACCTAGTTGCCTTTTCGACAATTGGCTTCAGATTGTTGAATTCACGGGTAAGTTCGATCAATTCATCAACGTTTTTTTCCGTGGTCAACTGATCTTGGATTTTGTTGAATTTACTCTCAATGCTTTCAAGTTTTTCCAAGGGTACTCGTGTCTTGAAATCAGATGAGGTTTGCAAATTTACCAAGCTCCTAAATTAAGGGTATGGGATTTAGAGTGTTTGAGGGTTTTACGATATTGATCTGATACCAGATTTTGAAATATACAAAATGGAATAATTTGCCAGGTCGCTAGTTTGCCTGGTTTTGACCGTTTTGTATTTCTTTGACACGTGCAGAAACCAATTCAACTATATGGTCAATCATCTTTTCGTTGGAAATCTTTTCCGTGGTTTTTCCTGCCAAATAGACCATACCCGAACCTTTACCCCCACCCGTATAACCAACATCGGTCATCAGGGCCTCACCTGGACCATTGACGACACAACCGATAATCGACAGATTCAGTGGTGTACTGATATGTGCAAGCCTTTCTTCCAGGATTTTAACGGTCTTTATCACATCAAACCCTTGCCGGGCACAACTTGGGCAAGCAATTATATTTACCCCCCTGGTCCTCAATCCAAGTGATTTCAGGATTTCAAAACCCACCTTCACTTCCTTTTCCGGATCATCGGCCAAACTTATTCGGATGGTGTCACCTATACCATCAAGCAACAGGCTTCCAACCCCCAAAGCGGATTTGATTGTGCCTGGAAGAAAACTCCCGGCTTCAGTAATACCAAGATGGATTGGAGCATCCGTTTCCTTTGCCAACCCCTTGTATGCTGCTATGGCAAGAAACACATCTGAAGCCTTACAACTAATTTTATAGTTGGTAAAGCCCAAATCCTCCAGCAATCTGATATTGTTAAGTCCCGATTCAATCATGGCTTCGGGACATGGTTCCCTGTATTTCTCCAGAAGATACCTCTCCAGACTACCTGCATTTACTCCTATGCGAATGGAACAGGAATTAGACTTGGCCGCCTTGACAACCTCTGCGACCCTATCCTGCGAACCTATATTACCTGGATTGATTCGTAAGCAGGCAGCACCGGCATCAGCTGCTTCCAAAGCCCTTTTGTAGTGGAAATGAATATCTGCAACCAATGGGACTTCAACGTTTTTTACTATTTCAGAAAAGGCTTTTGATGAGGCTTCATCGGGTACGGAAACTCTGACAATATCTGCCCCTGCCTCGGTACATCTGTGGATTTGATCAACCGTATCCTTGACATCTACCGTGGTTGTGTTGGTCATGGTCTGGACAGATATATCCGCCCCGCCTCCAACCGGTACGTTGCCAACATGGATTTGCCTGGACTTTCTGCGAGCTATATTTCGCCAGGGTCTTATGTCATTTTGAAACATGATCTTTGAAAAACCGATTAATTGTTGTTGACCAGATTCGAATCAACACTGGTATACTCTGCTGGATCCTGATCACCTGTTAAATCAATTTCAGAATCTACTATAGCATAATTTTGTTTCAATAACGTAGAATCCAGATATATATTATCAACTACACT
>WTGT01000063.1 GCA_011523445.1 Paracoccaceae bacterium | reverse complement strand
ATCTGAAATGATCCCTTGCCTCTTATGAAATCGTGCTTTTTCTCTTCATAATGGTCAAGTGAAACCCGTAAAATCAGCTGCTCTCCATATTTTTCTTGAATTTCTAGCAAACTGGCCATGATTTTAGGTCTCATCATGGGACGCATGGCATTTGTCAGCACCATCAGCTGGTATCCGCGAGAAAGTATGTTGGTGACAATTTTGATAATTTCAAAATTCATAAAAGGTTCACCACCCGTTAGCCCGATTGTTTCAATCGGCCATTTGCGGGTTTCGACCTGATCAAGAAAGGAATTGACCTCGTCTGCTGATATATAAACCAACCGGTCATTTTGGGGAGAACTTTCGATATAGCAATTCTTGCAGGTAATGTTACACAAGGTACCGGTGTTAAACCAAAGGGTATCCGGCTTAACCAAAGGAACAAAGGCTCTTTGTGCACCATCAGCCGTATAGTACCTGTTTGAGAATTTGGGAACCCACTTCCGAGTAGTGGTTTTTACTACTTCCTCAACGACAAATTCATTAAAATTATCCATTATTTATACCACTCAACAGCTCAAAGCAACACAGGAAAATTCGCTCGCACACTGAAAAAAGCGAATTTACACATCGTCAGGTCAATTGCAATGAAGATTCCTTTCACCTTTATACTAGTCCAATGTTTAATTGTATTTTAGCCTATCTTTTACAACTGTACCCTTAAATTATTGGGTCCGATAATTTTTAGGCAATTACCAATCATCTTTAAAATAATCGAGAAGTACACACTTTACTAATTCCAAAAATTAACAAACAGGCTTTCACATTGTACAAAATCATTCCGGTCGACCCTTTTAATCTGGTTCTTTTTGGCGGAACAGGTGACCTGGCTCGAAGAGAAATTCTCCCTGGCCTCTACAGAAGGTTTCATGTTGGTCAAATACCTAGGTCTTCAAAAATCATTTGCGTAGCCAGAAAAAGTTATGGCAAGCAGGAATTTTCGGATTTTGTAAAAAAGGCCATTACCGAAAACCTGGATCAACATCTGATCGACCAGGATACACTTGCCCAATTTCTCAGTATGGTAACTTACAAGTCCCTAGATGCAAACGACAATGAGAATTGGGAATCCCTTAAACAGTCCCTGGATTTGTCACTAATTACAGCCTTCTACCTATCGGTGGGCCCAAACATATTTAGCAAGATTATCAACAATCTGGATAAATTTGATCTTATTCGTCCAAATTCGAGAATCGTTGTCGAAAAACCATTTGGGCACGATTTTGATTCTTCGCGTGAATTGAACAACATTTTGAGCAAAGTATTCAGCGAAAATCAAATCTATCGAATTGACCATTACCTGGGTAAGGAGACCGTTCAAAATTTGATGGCCTTACGGTTCGGCAACGTGCTTTTTGAACCACTGTGGAACTCACAATATATTGATCACATACAAATTACGGTGGCTGAAAAAGGAGGAGTCGAAGGCAGGGGAGAATATTATGACAATTCTGGAGCCATGAGGGACATGGTTCAGAATCATTTGATGCAACTGTTGTGTCTTGTTGCCATGGAACCGCCCTCCATTTTTTCACCTGATGCCGTCAGGGATGAAAAACTCAAGGTAATCAGGTCTCTTGAGCCACTGCATCATACTGATATTGTTCTTGGTCAATATGGTTCAATTGGCTCCGAACCCAGTTACAAGGAAGATGCAGGCAATCCAAGAAGTACAACTGAAAGTTATATTGCCTTGAAGTGTAAAATATCGAACTGGCGTTGGGCCAATACGGCATTTTATCTCAGAACTGGCAAACGTCTCCGAAAGAGGGTTTCGGAAATAGCGGTTGTATTCAAGGATTTGCCTCACTCGATTTTTCAGGATCATCCCCAAATCAATGGCAATGTTTTGGCTATCAGGCTACAACCGAATGAAGGGATCAACATGACAGTAACCATCAAGGAGCCAGGCCCAGGGGGAATGCGCTTGATTGAAGTTCCGCTGGACATGAGTTTCGCCAAATCCCTCAATCAGGAAGTGGGTAACTTAACCAAGGCTTATGAAAGATTGATCATGGATGTCATTCGGGGAAACCAAACGCTCTTCATGCGTGGTGATGAGGTGGAAGCAGCTTGGCAATGGACTGATAAGGTGATTTCCTGCTGGGAGAAACACAGAAAAACTCCACAAATATATGATCCTTACACAAGCGGTCCCGAAGAAGCTTATATGCTTACCAACAAAGATCAAAGAAGATGGCGGGAAATAGAAATTTGAAACTGATCAGCTACAAAAACGAACAGGAATGGAAAAGAGGGATAACCTCCCAAATCGTTAACTCGTTACAGGAGGATGCAAGGATTTCCGATTTTCAAACGCTGGTTGTTCCCGGTGGTACCACTCCGGGGCCAATATTCGATGATTTGTCGAGCAGCGATTTGAATTGGTCCAAGGTTATAGTTGTACCCTCAGATGAAAGGTGTGTTCCACTAAATACTCCAAGATCAAATTATTTCCTGATTAAGCAGACCCTGATAAAGAATCGGGCAGTTGATGCTCAAACCATTTCTCTCTATAATGAGAATGAAGAATCCTTGGACTTGCAGGAAACAAATAAAAAGATCAGTTCCGTTTTGCCCTTTTCTGTTTGCGTTCTGGGAATGGGTGAGGACCTTCACACCGCATCCCTGTTTCCAGACTCGCCTGAATTAGCTACTGCCGTTGCTCCGGATGCTCCAAGTGCAATCAAGGTTTCCGTTCCAACCCAACCTGAAGACAGAATTACTCTTACACTCAGGGCTTTGATGGAAGCCCGGCATATTCATGTCATCTTCAAGGGAAGGGCAAAAAAGCAAAAGTTGATGGAAAGTTACAACGTTTTGGAACCAAGGGAAGCCCCAATTCTCAATTTTGCTTCCAAGGCAACGTTTCATTACGTGGAATAATACCCGATGATCTGGACAGCATTAAAACAGAGGTGCAAGGAAGCATCCAACCGAAGGATTACATCACTCTTTGACAGTGATATCGACCGATTGGCAAGTTTCTCAATTGAATGCGATGGATTGTATTTTGATTATTCCAAAACCAATATTGATCTATCCACTCGAAACCTGTTAATCCATTTGGCGAGTTCAAAAAACGTTGGTCAATATCGTGAATGTATGTTTGCCGGTGAACAAATCAACTTTACCGAAAACAGATCAGTTCTTCACACTCTTGAACGAAACCCTAAGGGACCGGAAATCCTCATTGGCGGCAATGCAATAAACAAAGAGGTACAACAGACCCAAAACAGATTTTTGTCATTTGCCGAAGCAATCAGGGAAGGGCAGGTACTGGCGAGGAATGGTACCAAATTTACTGATGTTATCAATATCGGGATCGGTGGTTCTGATTTGGGCCCCAAAATGGTAACCAAAGCCCTTGTTCCCTATACTGATGGTCCGAGTATACATTTTCTTTCAAACATTGATGGCGCCCAGACATTCGATCTGACAAGGGGATTGGACCCTGAAACAACACTTGTCATTGTTGCTTCCAAGACCTTTACGACTTTGGAAACCATGACAAATGCCCTTCATGTAAAGCATTGGTTGGCCGATTCCCTTGGGGCTGAAGTAGGTAAACACATGTGCGCCATTTCTAACGCCCGGGAGAAATGTTTGGAGTGGGACATACCTGAAGAGCGAATATTTACCTTCGGTGAATGGGTTGGTGGTCGATATTCAATTTGGTCTGCTATCGGATTGAGTGCTGCAATTGCCATTGGCAAGGATAATTTTGAACAATTTCATGAAGGTGGCAAGAGTATGGATTGCCATTTTCGAACAGCTCCTGCCCATGCCAATCTACCCATGATACTAGCCTTGGTTGGCATATGGCATAATCAGATCTGTGGCCATTCGACCAGAGCAGTAATCCCTTATGAAGAAAGAATGGAATATTTTCCGGACTATCTCCAGCAACTTGAAATGGAATCCAATGGCAAGGTTGTCAAATTTGACCAATCTGAAATAGGGTTGCCCTCGGGACCCGTAATCTGGGGCGGAACCGGCAGCAATGGTCAGCATGCATATTTTCAGCATCTACATCACAGTAATATCATCACCCCGTGTGAATTTTTGGTTGGGGCAATGGGACATGAAAAAGACCTTCAAACCCACCATGATTACCTAGTTGCCAATTGTCTTGCACAATCCGAAGCACTCATGTACGGAACCTTGTCAAAAGGTAATCAAAATCTTCCTAAATATCGGTATTTTAACGGTAATCGCCCTTCGACCACGTTGTTATATAAAATACTAACCCCTCATGTTTTAGGTCAACTGATTGCCTTGTACGAACATCGGGTTTTTGTTGAGGGTGTGATATTGGGAATTAACAGTTTTGATCAGTGGGGAGTAGAGCTAGGTAAGGGTTTGGCCCAGAAGATTTATCCTTCGATAAATGACAAAAATCGCCAAGAAAGTGGTTTTAGCAAATCACTTGGGGAACTGATTTCAAAAACCCATGAATTTCGTCAAACGTAACGTCTCAATTACATTCCCAAAATCAATACATTGACACTGAAAAAAGTAAATCAGTGATATTCCACATTTTGGTTCAATGAATGAAACTTCTACCTTGTAGATTGTTGAAAAATTCCATGAAGACTGGTTTGATGAATTTATCCTGATGAATCTGATTTCCCCGAAATTGAACGCTTCAGTGCATGAAAAAAATCTTACCATTAACTTGTTGAATACTTCCCCCATGAGCAACTTCAACAAGATTGGTACTGCATCAATACCTATTGTACTAGTCCCTCACTCCATGATTAGTGTACCCAACTCACGTCGCCATATCCGAGATAAAGATTTTTCTCTTTGTTTGGGTACAAGGTACTGTACTACTTCTTGGGTCAAGGTAGAAACAGAGTTGACTTGAAGTACGGAAACATGTGCTTTCCAGCAATCGTTGTTATTTTTCATAAGCCATTGCTTTCATATTTTTTAAAGCTGCATTCCTCAGTGACCACTAAATTCATGTCCTAATAATATCTAGTCCGCCTGATTGATATCATTTTCGGTAACCAGTTTTCGTTCGTGAGAAACCTGTTTATTCAAAGACAGGACACAAATTGTGCTTGAGAAAAGGTATCCAATCACAAGACAAACCCAAACAATCTGGATATTTATTTCCAAAATTCGGGTGATGAGAAAGATCAAACCCAGGCAGGTACACCATGGGCCGACAACGGTCGCGATCAAGGGTGCAATCGTTTTTTCAAAACCAAGCAATGCACCCGTTGTTGTGGTTTGTATGACAACAACGGCTTGATATGCTGCTATCAGTAGAATGAAGATGATGGAAATTGATGCTCCTTCGTTTTCCAGATACCGTAGTAGTAGTGGCGTTATGATCAGAAGGCCAATCATGCAAAGCAAACTTATCGCCAGTCCTATTTCGAACGCGGATTTTGAATAGACGAAGGCTATATTAATGGAATTTCTGCCACGTGCTGATCCTATTTGTGCTGCAACCGCGCTGGACACGCCCAAGGCCAATGTGGCACTGATTGAGGCTATACGAAGCCCGATTGTATGAGCACTGATCTCAACCGCAGTCACCAACAATGGTAGAATTAACACTAGGAAATAACCAAACCCTTCAACGAGAAAAATCCTGGCAGTAACTGGAATTCCAAGCAAGATGTGGTGCTTCATTTCTAGACCAAGGTTAGGTAGAGCCCAAGTAAACGGAAAGACTGTTTTTATTTTTGATTTGGGCGAAAGAAAAAAATAATAGAAAGACCCTAACAGAGCGACCCAGCTAGCTACAGAATGTGCCAATCCTGCTCCGAACGCTCCCCATCCAAACGACCAAGGAGAGTCGAACGAAAACATCATCAATGCTGCCAAATGAGCAACAGCACTAATGGCTAACACTTTCCCCACAAACCCTGTTTGGTCAAGGGCTGTACCGATTGACCGCAGCCCAAAAAACAGACACATGGCTGGAAATCCAAACATAGCAGCCTTTATCCAGGCAGTAACCGCCTTTGTCATTTCGGAAGAAACTGATAACAGATGGATGAAGTGTACTGTGGAGAACAAGGCCATCATTCCAAACAGGGTTGTACAAGCCAAAATCACCAGTGTGCTTAATACGGAAACCTGTGCTGCTTGGTCCTGATTCTTGGCTGCTGCTTTTGCAATCAGGGGTATAGAAGCACTGACAAAACCAATTACGATCAGATACATCATCCATGCCAATGACACAGCGATACTGACCCCGGCTAGGGACTCAGCCCCTGATCGTGCCACCACCAGAACTTCAGAGATACCCATGAAAGACTGAAATCCAAATCCAACCGACAGTGGAGTTGCGGTTCGGATGATTTGTTTATGTTGTTCTTTTAAGACGGATTTTCTAAACATCGCCTGGTAACCACTCTCGAATTCGTTCAATCAGTCAATCGAATTCACGAGGATTTGTGTTTTTGATCAATATATCCCCCTAACGACACCCAGAAATAATCCGAATTTATTAACAAGAATCTGGACTAATGGTTAATCCTCATCACTTCCTTTTCCAAGAAACTAGTCTTTGAAGATCTAAATGGAAATGGTTTCACAGGTTTCGTGGTCTTCTTTGTCTTCTTTTACCTGACCCTACCAGATGACTGTTTCTGGGTAGATTGATTAACTTATTTAACTCTGGAAAATCATCCACGGCATGAGGAATTGCGTTCGCATTGACAAAATGTTCCTGAAATTTGGGTTCAACTGCTGTTTCGATCTTTTCAATCTGGAAAACGGTCTTCTCAATTTCCCTTCTTGCTTCAAGATTGCACAATCCAATTCTAGCCCCCGTACCAGCAGCATTACCGGATGAAACAACCTTGTCCAGTTGACAATCGGGAATCATTCCCAATACCATCGCATGCTTGGTAGAGATATGTGAACCAAAAGCACCCGCCAGAACAATGCGATCAACCTTGTCGGTTCCAAATTTTTCAATCAATAACTTAGCCCCTGCATAAAGTGCAGACTTGGCAAGTTGTATTGCGCGGACATCATTCTGGGTTACCATTATGGGGGGAGCACCAGTTTCAGTATCTTCATAAAGGACATATGAATAGGTTCTGCCATTCGCAATAATACGGTTGGAACCCAATGTTTCAGGTGAACCGATCAGACCGGAATTGTCGATTATTCCTGTCATGCGCATCTCGGCAATCGCCTCGATAATACCTGATCCACAAATGCCATTGACACCCGTGTTCAGTATAACATCTTGAAAGCCTTCCTCATCTGACCACAAATCACTTCCAATTACCCGAAAACGGGGTACTTTGGTCTCAGGATCAATAGAGACCCTTTCAATTGAACCGGGCGAAGCTCTTTGGCCGGAAGATATTTGTGCACCTTCAAATGCCGGGCCGGTTGGGGAGGAACAAGCCAAAACCCTTGTTTTGTCACCAAATATGATTTCAGCATTGGTTCCAACATCCACTACCAGTACCTTGTCATCTGATTTTTGTGGTTCCTCAGACAATATTACTCCCGCAGCATCGGCCCCGACATGACCAGCAACACAAGGAAATAGGTAAATGGGAGTAGAATATTCCAGTGAATCTAGGTTAAGATCCGAGGCAATGAGGTTCAAGGAGGAGGATACGGCCAGGGCAAATGGCGCTTGACCCAGTTCTACAGGGTCAATCCCGAGTAAAAGGTGATGCATGACAGGATTACATACAATGACTACATCCAAAACAGAATTTATGGAGATATTGTTGTTTTCGGCGATGGTCTCGAATACGGTATTCAAGCCTTCACGAACGGCTTCGGTTAGTTCCTTGTCACCTCCGGCATTCATCATCGAGTAGGAAACACGGCTCATCAGGTCTTCACCAAACCTGATTTGAGGGTTCATTATACCTGCCGAATCCAGTACTGATCCATCCCTTAGATTACATAGATGCACGGCAATTGTGGTTGAACCCAGATCAATGGCGAGGCCAAATACAGGATCTTCATGAAACCCGCTCCATAACCTTGTTATTTTTAACTCCCCATTGTGGTGATTCTCCCAAATTGCAAGGGTTATCCTGAAATCATCCTTTCTTAGAATTTGCTGAAGAATTCTTAACTGACTTGTGCAAATACCCACATTGTCGATGTCCCATTGTTCCTTCAATGCCTTCCGAACCCTTTCAAGGTCACCTTCAGGTTTATGCATGTCAGGCTTTTGAACCTCAACATAAAACAGACGGGTAGAGGGATCCATGATTACAGAGCGTGCATCCGCAGCCTTTCTTACAACCTGCTTGTGTACTTGGGATTCCGGTGGTACATCAACGATTATATCAGCCAGGATTTGAGCCTGACATCCCAAACGCCGACCGGTCTTTAATCCTCTGACCCGATCATATCTTTCTTCAATGGCATTCCATTCTGATAGTGATTTCTCGGATGATTCAATCTGGTACTTTGGAAAGGAACCGTAAGAAGGTGTAATCTGGCATCTTGAACAAATACCTCGCCCTCCACAAACACTGTCCAGATCAACACCCAGCTTTCTGGCTGCCTGCAATACAGGTGTGCCTACCGGAAATCTTCCCCTTTTTCCTGAAGGAGAAAAAACTATCAAGGGATCTGGGCTGGTCACTGTTTCAATTTGTGAAATAGAAGAGGGGCAATAAGTTCCTTCTACTACGTTCTACTCCTTCTACGTCTTCTCCTGACACGTGTGGTGTTTTCTTCCCTATCCTTCGGAGCATTGAATTTTATCCACTGCGAACCGTTGGAATCCCTTCCAGTTAACAGGTTTGCAGCCCGAATGGCATCCATTTCCAATTGTCTTGTAGGGTTCATAATGGCTGAAGTTAATCCGGATGCTATCGCCATTGGCAGGAAAGTGGCATTGATCGAGTGTCTGTTCGGCAAACCGAAAGAAATATTTGATGCACCACAGGTGGTATTTACATGCAATTCCTCCTGCAACCTTCGAACCAAGCGAAAAACCTGGTTACCAGCCGTGGCCATTGCTCCAATGGGCATTACCAAAGGGTCCACGACTATATCATTGGATGGAATACCCAAATCGGAAGCTCTCTCGACAATCTTCTTGGCCACTGCAAAACGAACATCGGGGTCTGTTGAAATACCGGTATCATCATTCGATATGGCCACCACGGGCACATTATATTTCTTGACCAGGGGTAGAATTTGTTCCAATCTTTCTTCCTCGCCGGTTACAGAATTGACCAGGGGTCTGCCCTCACAAACCTCCAATCCTGCAGCGAGTGCCTCAGGAACAGAACTGTCGATGCATATTGGAACATCGACCAAGCCTTGAACCAGTTTTATCAACTTCTGGAGTAGGGGTGGCTCGGTTTCATTGGGATTGGGGTTCGAATTATATACAACCCCAGCATTAACATCCAGCATGTTTGCACCACATTCAACCTGTTGAATGGCATCCTTCTCCACGGTAGAAAAATTGCCGGCTTCCAATTCGGTAGCCAATAATTTTCTGCCTGTCGGGTTTATTCGTTCTCCAATCACACAAAAGGGTTCCTCAAAACCGATAATGGTTGATCTGGTTTTGGATTCTACGACTGTTCTATGCAACTATTCCTCCTACATACAAAGGAAAACTCACTGATTCTCCATTATCCATTTAGATGTAGCTTTGATACCCCCCAAGGGAAAAAAATGTATTCCCCTGATTTGACTATTTGGTTGAGAGGTCAAAATATCATTCAATTGCTGCAAGACCTCGGTTGGTTCGTAGGGAACCAGCAATTTGGAAATGTCCCTGGCCCTTTTTTTCAGAACTTTCATGGATGGTCCCACACCGCAGGCAAGTGAAAATTTAATCAGTGTCTGTAATTTTGTGGGTCCTGCCACACCAACGTAAACAGGAAGATCAATACCCATTTCGCCAATTCTCCTGACCCAATTGATTACCGCTTTGCCATCAAATGAAAATTGCGTTGTTAGAGCAACACTGACATCTGTCAGATTTGAATAATCTTTCTTGAAGACCAGCGCCTTGTCAACATTTTCGGTCATGCCATTCTTGTCAATGTCAGTATTGCCTTCCGGATGACCTGCAAAATGCAGGTTCTTGAAGCCATATTTATCAAACAAACCGGTTTTCAAAAGCCCCATGGAACTATCAAAATCCCCATATACTTCCTTGGCCCCTCCAGCAAGAAGCAAGGCGGAATCCACCCCTGCATCATCCCTATACATTTTCAAGATAGTTTCCAATTCATCGGAATTGCTTATCGTTCTGGCCGTAATGTGAGGCATAATTGCAAAACCCTCACTTTTGAGTCTTTTGGCTGTTTCCAGCATTTCACTGATCGGGGTTCCCTCAATGTGGGCAATATAGATCAAGGTATCCTGATGAAAAAATTGCCTGAAATCACTAATCTTGGCAGCTGTCCTAGGC
>WTGT01000200.1 GCA_011523445.1 Paracoccaceae bacterium | reverse complement strand
ATCCCTATCAAGATTCTTTACGGCATTCAGATTGGGACCTGATCTGAGTTTTCCTTCCAATTCATAAGTCCATGAATGATAAGGACAAATGATTAACCGACAATTGCCTTTCCCCTTGACCAATTGATGGGCACGGTGCTGACATACATTATAAAAGGTTCTTTCCTGACCATCCTTCCCCCGAATGACAAACAGGTTTTCGCCGCAAAGTTCGAAGGCATAGTAATCGCCTGCATTGGGAATTTCGCTTTCATGACAGGCAAATAACCAGGTTTTGCTCTGAAGGCTAGACCTTTCCTTCTCGAACAAATCAGGGCTCGTGTAGTATTTGGCTTCAAGGGCAAAATGTAAGTCAGTATTCGAGTTCATTGGCTTCCTCAACATATATTCCGAAAGTATGTCTTCGAATGTGCATTTTTCTCAAATCCACTATCACCTCATTTCCTATTTCAGAAATCAAATAACCCAAAAGGAGTTCAAATAATGCTGTAATTGGTACCATTGAAGGAAAAAAATGGGGTGAACTTGTTGGAATGACAAATCTGGTTCTTGCCTTTGCCATGATCGGGCAAGCAGGTGAATTTGAAATGGCGATAATGGGAATGTCCAAAGAATCAGCAAAATTAACTGCCTCAATGACTTCCCTTCGATAGGGTTTGAAAGTCATGGCGATTAGGATGTCTTTCTTCGTCCCTCTTCCCAACACGTCTATGGGTAGGTCTCCCCCAGATGGCAGAGAAGTAAAACCAGGGGCAATCATGTCAGCCAGATAGACAAAGTTATTCGCCACCGAGTTGGCAACTCCAACACCCAAAACATAACAGGTTTCTGCTTGTAGAATATCTCTGGCCGTAGCACGAATCTTATCATGCATATCAGGCGAATCCAAAACCCCTAGATCAGAAACCGATTTCCAATTGGAAACAGATGATAAGGCAAAGTCCTTTCCTACTTGCTGACTTATTTCACTCCCAGTCGTCATGAGAGAATTGTTTTCTTCCGGCCTGTATTTGGGACGAAAAACTTCACGAAACTCTGAGAAGGTTGAAAATCCAATTACCTTGGCAAACCTTACCATGGTGCTGTGGTTGACCTTAGCCAAGCTTGCCAAATGACGAATGGACAAAAATCCAACCACATGATGATTTTCCAGTACGAATCTGGCCACTTTCTTCAATTCAGGTGAGAATTTGTCACCAGTTGATTGAATTTTGGCCAGCAAATCGTTTAATTCTTTAATTTCATCCATTTGTTTCTTTTCCTGAATGAAATATTACAAATGTAATTTTATTGGTCAATTATTTTCGAGTCTAAAATGGAAATTCCAACACATGCAGAAGTGGTAATCATCGGAGGTGGTATAATGGGTTGCGGTTTGGCCTATCACCTGCCCAAAGAAGGCATCAATGATGTTGTCCTATTTGAAAAGGCCGAATTGACAAGTGGGTCCACCTGGCATGCCGCAGGTCAAATTACCCACTCAACCTCCAGTTATTCCCTTGGTAAATGTGTTGGTTACAATATTGACCTTTATTCTGGAATTCTGGAAGAGGAAACCGGAATGAAGGTAAGTTGGCATGGATGTGGATCTCTCAGACTGGCCTATACCAGTGATGAGGTTGACTGGCAGTTGCAATCCATGTCGGTCGGCAAGGGTTTGGGATTTCAAATGGACCTCATCGGGACTGCAGAAATTGCCAAACTTCACCCATTTTATGACCTTGAGGGGGTTAAATCAGCCCTCCATACCCCTGGTGATGGTCATGTTGACCCGTCAAATGTAACTCAGGCCCTTGCAACTGGTGCTAGAAATCAGGGTGTTAGAATCTTTCGGAGAACTCAGGTAACGGCAATATCAAAAAACAGTTCCGGGGAGTGGGTAGTGGAAACACCCAAAGGGAATGTTATCTGCAAGCATGTTGTCAATGCCGGTGGAACCTATGCCAAGCAAATTGCCGAATGGACGGACTACAACCTGCCCACAACATCAATGAGTCATCATTATTTTGTAACAGAACAGGTGTCAGCATTCAAGGATTTGAATACCGAATTACCAGTCATCCGAGATGATCGTGAAATCTCCGGATATTTTCGCATGGAACAGAAATCGGGTTTGATCGGTATATATGAAAAGTTGAACCCCAATCCGGTCTGGTTGGAAGGTTGTCCCTGGGAAGCAGAAAACGAATTGTTTGAAGCTGATTATGACCGTGTTTTCCCTTGGTTGGAAAATGCCTTCAACAGAATACCTGTATTGGCTGATCTTGGTATTCGCCGAGTAGTTCACGGGGCAATCAGCCATCCACCTGACGGTAACCCGTTGATTGGACCTGCTCCCAACCTTGAAAACTACTGGTGCTGTTGTGGTACCCAAATTGGAATAGGATGGGGTCCAGCCTTGACAAGAGAACTAGCAAGACTGATGGCTCATGGGAAATCCGACATTAACATGCGGGAGTTTGATCCTCGCAGATTTGGATCATTCGCTACGGACAAATATCAGGTGATCAAGGCCAAGGAGGATTATCTCCTTCGTCATGAGGTTCCGTTTCCGAATTTCAACAGGCTGGAAGCAAGACCGGTTAGACCTTCTGCAACTTATGATTTGCTCAAGGACAACAATGCTGTATTTGAAGAGGTTTATGGGCATGAAAGACCACGATGGTTTGCACCGCAAAACACCGAACCGAATGACATCTACAGTTTTCGACGAAGTGGTCTTCACGACATCATAGCTGAAGAAGTCAGGGCAGTTCAGAATCATGCTGGATTGATGGATATTTCGGCCTTTAGCAAGATTGAGGTTTCAGGAAATGATTCGAATCGGCTTTTGTCCCGATTGATTCCCAACAGACTTCCAGAACCGGGCAGGATGCGATTGACCCATCTCTTGAACAACTCTGGACGAATTGAATTGGAAGCAACCGTGTTTTGCCTCTCTGGAAGCCGGTATTACCTTGTTTGTGCTGCTTTCTTCGAACAAAGATTGCTGGATATCCTCAACTTTGCAAGGGAATCAGAAAATGTTACTGTCAACAATCTATCTGATGAATGGGGTGCTTTGACCATAAATGGCCCGAAATCAAGAACTATCTTATCTGAAATTACCAATAGTCCAATTTCCAATTCTGAATTCAACTGGCTGACACTTCGTGAAATAGAAATCGATGGTTTACTGCTCTGGGCGTTTAGAATGTCTTATGCAGGAGAACTTGGGTGGGAGTTGCATGGGCCGAGATCAACTATCAGAAATGCTTTCCAAAAGCTGCTTTCAGGAGGATCAAGAAATGGAATCAAGCTATATGGTTCTTTTGCCATGAACTCCATGCGATTGGAAAAGGGATATATGGGTGCAGGCGAATTGACCAATGAAGTGACCCTTGTAGAAACAGGACAGATGCGATTTGTCGACTTTAACCATAAATTTATTGGTGATCTTGCAACTCGTAATAACATACCAAAATACCGTTGTGTTCTTCTTGAGATTGAAAATGACGGAAAATCCGATGGTAATGGTGGGGAAGCAATTTATTCATCAGGCAGGCAAATCGGTTCGATCAGCTCAATCGGTTTTGGACACAGGGTAAACAAACTGCTTGCTTTTGGATTCGTTTCACCTGATATAACCACTGAATCCAAGCTTGAGGTTAGAATCATGAATGAGATGAGAATTGCATCCATTCTTGATAAACCTCCTTATGATCCGCAGAATCTATTGCAAAAGATGTAAATGGAATAGGCACGAACAATGACAATGAGAGGAATACTTCTTACTGGCCATGGTGGAATGGACAAGTTGGAATGGAGAGAAGACATACCGGTTCCAACACTTTCCGAAGGTGAGGTGTTGATTAAGGTTGGTGCATGTGGACTCAACAATACGGATGTAAACACCAGGGTAGGTTGGTATTCGAAAACGGCAACCTCGGGTAGTGACAATAACGCTCAGGAAGAAATTGAACCAGATGATGGTGGATGGGGTGGCACTTCATTGCAATTCCCCAGAATACAGGGAGCGGATATTGCGGGTGAAATAGTTGAGGTCAAGGGAATTCAATTCCAGCATTTGCTTGGTGAAACGGTTATGGTTGATCCATGGATAAGGCCTTCGGAACTTCCGGAACGATATAAGGTTATCGGATATCTTGGAAGTGAAATTGATGGTGGTTTTGCCGAATACACAAAGGTTCCGGTAAATGCCGTCCATCCTGTAAAATCAGAATATTCGTTAATTGAACTTGCCACTTTTGCTACTTCAAGCGTAACTGCTGAAAACATGCTTGACAGGGCAAGAGTCAAGACGGGTGATGTCGTATTGATTACGGGTGCCTCAGGAGGAGTTGGCTCAGCCCTGATACAATTGGCAAATCGAAGAGGTGCAAGGACCATAGCTGTCTCCAGCAAAAGCAAGGTCAATGAGGTCGAAAGCATCAAACCTGATGAAATCCTGCTTCGTGAATCAGACAATTTTATCGATGAAGTAATGTCTTTGACTTCAGGTAATGGGATTTCAGTTGTGGCAGATGTCGTTGGTGGGAATATTTGGCCTCAATTGCTTGAGGTGCTCAATCACGGTGGCCGTTATGTTTGTTCAGGTGCCATTGCTGGTCCTATGGTCGAATTTGACCTTCGTACATTTTATCTGAAAGACCTTACCTTGGTTGGAGCTACCATCGTTCCACCAGGTACTTTTGGTAATCTTGTAAGCTATATTGAAAGAAAGGAAATCAAGCCCCTTCTTGCCGAAACGTACCATCTAAAGGACTTCAAGAAGGCTCAGTCAAGCTTTCTGGAAAAGTCTCACTTCGGAAATATCGTGGTTTACATGTAACCACTAACTTCCTTTTATGTTATGCATTTATTTACAGAGCTGGATTTACCAATTCCAAACTCAACAAACGAAGTTAAATTGGCCTTGAGGAAATTGAGTCAAAACGACTGAATTATAAATCACAAAAGCAATAAAAATGATACTGCTTGCTCTAAAATTGAAATCTGGTTTGAAACCCAAAATGGTTTTTGTCTGGAATTTGTTTCATGTTGGGACTTATGGGACTGGCTCTAAAGATCAGATAGGGATTTGGCATTCTTCAATTTCTTAAATGAAGTATATTTTGGCCCTTGAACGGCAGGTCCTCCTGAAACACTAGGATTTAATTCTTTTGGACTTTCCGAAAAGTCTAATTGGTATTTTCCTTGATCCCCAAATGGCACTATTCTTTCAACGGGTGCATAGTGTGTAATCGCACTAATTGGATGGGTTTGATATATAGCGAGATACTTAATTTTAGTAAGCATACCACCACCTATACGTATTTGATACCAACAATTCTTTGCAAGAAAAATACTTTCAAAGGTTTCCTTTCGAGCCGGAACTATTACTGTATCCAAATCTTTAGCTGATGAAATGGCTGGTTCTACAACCAAATCCGTTGATTGCCTCGTGATGGGGTGTGGAGTATTAAAAACATGTATTCCAGCAAGTAGAAGAATTTGATAAATTTTGTCTAGAAAATTTACAGTATCAGCTTTTTCTGCTTCATTAAGTTTAGGTTCATTTGGTAGGCTTGCATTGTATAGTTTGGAACGTTTTGTTTCTAAGGCTTTTTGGATTAAGGCATATTCCAACCAAGTAATATGTGCACGATTCAGGTCATCACTAGTGGATACAAACACGATACATGAATCCCAGAACTCCTTATTTTGGTAATGGGCGTTGATCCGATTACCTATGCTATCACCTTGACCGATATATACCGTTGCCAGATCTTCGTTTTCTATATTCTGATTATTTCCAAATCCATAGAGTATATAAACTCCGATCTGGTCAAACTCATCACGGTTTCTGATTGAATTCCACTGTTTCCTTGGAAATATTAAACCCTTGCCTGCCCAATTCATCTCATCAAAAATACGTAGGCCTTCAGGGTTGCCCTGAGGTACGAAAATACGAAATGTAAATGGTTTAGGCATACCTTAATTCTCTGAGTCAAAAATAAGATCGAAAAAAGAATTCAATGGCAATGAACTTGTAATAGAACAAAGTAATAAATTGAATTTCTTAGGGCTTGAATCATAAGTCATAAAAAATGGCAATTCTAGTCAGTTTCCCGTAAATTTCTTTGTGCTAAAGATGGGTTATGCTGTACTGCTTTTTAGAGAATATTCTAAGTTAATGGGCTATGGAACAAGCCCTAAAGGACTAAAAATCCCTCAGAAGGTAAATTAATTTCACTAGGCCATGACTTCTTGCAACTGCTTGGCACTATCAAACAGAAAATCCTTTTTCTTTAGCAAATCATCCAGGGAAAGTCTTTGGGTAGGTCCATGGAAAGCCAGGGAAGCTATATAATTTCCATCCTTGTCAGAAATAGGAACAGCAGCTGCGACCATACCAGGGATAAATTCTTCCATATCCAAGGCAAAGCCTTGATCGGATATTCGTTCCAGTTCTTCAATCAAAGCGTTTGAGGTACAAATTGTATTTTCCGTAAGTTGGGACAAATCAAGATTGTTGGTCAATATCCTTCGCTCCCTCGGAGGCAATTTTGAAAGGTATGTTTTGCCACTGGCCGTACAATGAAAAGGGACATTACTTCCGATGGGAAGTTGTATTCTCAAGGGCCAATCGGTTTCCACCCGGTCTATATAAGTCATCCCCTTGGCCTCGGGAACGACTAGATTGATTGTTTCACCTATTTTCTGGGCCACTTTTTGAAGAATTTGATGTCGAACAATTTTTTGGTCTGTATCAAAATAAACATGGCGGGCAAGGTTCCTCAGTTTCTCCCCTGATGCCAAGCGCCGATTCTCTACCTTCACAAGGTATCCTTCCTCAAGAAGTCTGTCACACAATCTGTGGAGAGACTGCTTTGGCAAATCCAGCTCCCTGTTGATCTCGGCAAGAGTAAGCGGGTTACCAGCTTTCCCGACAACTTCGATAATCTTTACCATACGGATAGAGGTGGGAATATTCGAGGTTTTTCGCATTTGCTTTTAATAAAAAATAATGGTACTTGAAAACAATGGTAAACAAAAATAAGTCATTTTTGAGATTTTTTGTCTCATTTTTAAACATTAATTCTAAAATTATCTACCAACTTTGCAAATTTGTATCTTGGCTTTTTCAGCATAATTTAGCATCCAAACGATGGGAACCACATTTTGATCGATCACATGGTGATGATTTCGCAGATTATAATTGCGGATATCATCCTTTCAGGGGACAACGCACTAGTCATAGCGATGGCCGCAGCAGGGGTCGATCAAAAATACAGGAAATTCGCGATCATCATGGGATTGGCAATGGCAGCCATCCTGAGAATCGTATTTGCAGTCATGGCTTCGTTCCTGTTGCAGATACCCGGAATTCTTTTCTTTGGTGGATTGCTCCTCTGTTGGGTATGCTGGAGGTTTTACCAGGATATCAGAGGCCATTCGCACTCTTCGGAAATTTCAGCCGATACTATAGCCATAAAGCAAGCGACTCCCTTAGGGCAATTGAAAAGGGCAATGATCGTTATTACCGTGGCAGATGTATCCATGTCCATTGATAATGTTGTGGTTATTGCAGCTATCGCGAGGGATGACATGGCCCTGATGATATTTGGAATTGCCCTTGCTATAGCTATCATGGCACTTTGTGCAGCAGTTATTATGAAAATACTCACTCGTTTTCCAATACTGGCTTATGCCGGTTTGCTGTTTCTCATATACATTTCTCTGGACCTGCTATATGAGGGCGGCTTGGAATTAATTCATCTGGCAGGTTTGGTCTAGTATTGCAAGATGAGTGTTTTGGCTTTCACTGGGAGAATCAATTCCCCGTCAACTCGGCAAATACTTTGTATTTTAAGCTGGTAATGCCTTCACTGGTTTAAATGCCGAGAATCTATTTTGAAGGCACTTTTGGAGGATTACTATGAACATTAGTAAGTCAATTGCCAAGGCCCTTTTAGTAGGATTTGGCGGTATAGTCCTTTTGGCTACTTCGGTGTATTCTGAAGTAACCATAAGGGTACAATCTGTTATTCCGGCTCAGGCTGATGAAGTTCATATGCTGAATGAATTTGCCGCAGATGTTGCAGCTCTAACCAATGGGGAAGTACAAATTGAAGTGCTACCCGCTGGTGCTGTTGTGGGTGTTGCAGAAACACTTGATGCCGTGGACAAGGGGTTGATCGAAGGCGGTTTCGCCTGGACCCATTATTGGTCAGGCAAACATCCGGCAGCCATGCTTTTCGGATCTCCCGTTGCGGGTGCCGGTGTCGGTATTGACAACATCGCCTTCCTTTCCTGGTTCCAATATGGTGGTGGTAAGGAACTCTACGACCAACTTTGGGATGAAATGGGTGTAAACATCAAGGGATTCATGCTTCAGCCAGTTGGACCTGAGGCCTTGGGTTGGTTCAAGGAACCAATCAATTCCATGGATGATTTCAGAAAGTACAGATTCCGAACTCCTCCCGGTATTCCCGGTCAAACCTACAAGGATATTGGAGTTGCATCTGTAGCCATGGGTGGTGGTGACATTCTACCCGCTCTTGAGAAGGGTACGATTGATGCCGCCGAATGGTGTTGCCCGAAACCGGACAGTGTATTTGGTTTCCAGAAGGTTTTGAAGCACTATTATCTCCAGGGACTTCATCAGGTCGTTGTTAATGCTGACATCTACATCAATGGCGATGTCTATGACTCATTGACCGACCATCAGAAGAAGGCTCTTGAAGTTGCTGCCAACGCTTCCTTGTCCAAAGCCATGTCCTACAGGATTTATGAAAATGGCAAGGCTCTCAAGGAGTTGACCGAGGAACATGGAGTTATTCTGCATGATACACCCGCAGATTACTTCCCAGCCTATATGAACGCTGCTCGTGCCTCACTTGAGAAAAACGCTGCCGAGAATGAATTCTTTGCAGAAGTATGGAACAGCCAAAAGGAATTTGCTACAATCGCCGTACCATTCTGGGCCGGCGCACAATCTTCAAATGCCCAACTTGGAAAGGCATTTGCTGATTCCCTGAAGTAAATTAAATTTCAACGACGGGGTTTTCCAATCCCGTCGTTTCTACACCACGCATGGTCCCCTGCTATTTATCTCAGGGGAACCATGTTTTTACAAGCGAAAGAGTTTTACAATGGCTAAGGAACCTGATCCGGATGATCTCATTGTCGGCGATGAATTGATCGCCGAAGGAAGAAGCGGTATAGCTGGTGAAACTCCAAAGGACATGCCAGAGTGGATGCGCAAGGTCGTGGCCACGATAGACATCACCAATAATTGGGTGGGTCGGTTTACCTGTCTTTTACTTGTTCCCATAATATTTGCGATGGTTTATGAAGTCGTCGCTCGTAAACTTTTTATTGCTCCGACCATTTGGGCCTATGACACAAGCCGAATGTTTTCCGGCGCTCTGTTTATGCTGGGAGCCGGTTATGTCTTGATGCGTGGGGTCCACATCAGGGCGGATTTTCTTTACCGCAATTGGACGAAGAAAAGCCAGGCAACCGTTGATGCTTCTTTGTACTTGCTGTTTTATTTTCCAGCAATGCTTTTCTTTTTCTGGGTCTCGCTAGATTATACCATCAGCGCCTGGGTGAAATGGGAAAGAACCATGGATACCACGCTGATGGCCCCCTTGGCACCAGCCAGGACCGCCATGCCAGTAGGTGCTTTCTTTCTTTTGCTGCAAGGCGTGGCCGAAATCCTGAGAGCCTTCCATGATATGGGACCGGAGAGAGCTTCGAAATACTACAAGAGTTTACCTGTTTATATCATCGGATTGCTCTGCATCTTCCTGAGTGCCTTCTTCCCGTCAATCATGCCTCTTGGCGATTGGTGGTCCTCATTGGTAGCTTCAATCGGGCTCACAAGCATTCCTACGGAATTTGTCGGTGTTATCATGATCGGCGTGATGCTGTTTGCCATCTTTGTGGGATTTCCGATTTCCTTTACCCTGATATTTCTGGGCTTTGTCTTTGGTGCCTGGGGATTTGGCGGCACCCTTGTGTTCTATCTGCAAACCCTTCAATTCAATTCGGTCATGCTCGAACAAACTCTGGCTGCGGTTCCCCTTTTCGTATTCATGGGTATCGTCATGGAGCAAGCCGGTTTGATGGAGAGGCTATTTTCTTCCGTTCAGCTCATGCTTTCACGAACACGCGGTGCCCTTTACCTAGCAGTTTTATTTGTTTCAACCATTTTTGCCGCCGCTACGGGAATTGTTGGTGCATCAGTTACAATTTTGGGAATTATGGCCTCAAAAACCATGAACCAGTCCGGTTATGATACAAAACTGGCGGCAGGTACAATAACGGCTGGGGGTACACTGGGTATCCTCATACCGCCCTCGATCATGCTCGTGGTTATGGGACCCGTTTTGGAAGTCCCGGTTACCGACCTGTTTTCGGCAGCCATCATTCCAGGCATTCTATTAGCCTCCCTATAT
>WTGT01000202.1 GCA_011523445.1 Paracoccaceae bacterium | reverse complement strand
ATTTGGTTTCAACAGAAGGAACATTACACCTGGCTTTCGGTCTCTCAAAGGTAGCCTGTGGCAAGATCATTTCCGTTGACCTTGAACCTGTCTGGCAATCCCAGGGGGTGGTTAAGGTACTCCTTTGTACGCACCTGCCTGCAGTCAATGATGTATCACCTTCCCCATATTTGGAACCCCTGCTGGCCAAGGATAATGTTGAATATATCGGCCAACCGATATTCCTGGTCATTGCCGATACCAACTTGAATGCTAGGAAAGCAGCCCGAAAGGCAATCATAGAAATCGAAGAGATCAAGCCCCTGTTGACAATTGATGAGGCACTTGAGGCCAGCAGTTTGTTCGAGGATCCCCTTGTGTATCAAAATGGTGATCCTGAAAGTGCCGTGGATACGTCTCCCAAAATCCTTTCCGGTGAAATTGAAATGGGTGGACAGGAGCATTTCTACCTAGAGGGTCAGGTTGCCATGGCCATACCTCAGGAAAATGATGGAATGTTGGTTTATTCCTCAACCCAGCACCCGTCAGAAGTACAGCACAAGGTTGCAGATAGCCTCGGCGTTCCCATGAATAAGGTAAGGGTTGAAGTTCGCAGGATGGGTGGGGGTTTTGGCGGCAAGGAAAGTCAGGCCAACTCGGTCGCATGTGCCTGTGCGATTGCTGCCAATCTGACCGGTAGACCCTGTCGATTTCGTTATGACAGGGATGATGATTTTCTGATTACCGGGAAGCGTCATGATTGTCGAATAACCTATCGAGTCGGGTTTGATGAAGCCGGGAAAATCAATGGGGTAATCATTGATCAATTCGTTCGCTGCGGCTGGTCATTGGACTTGTCCCTTCCCGTTGCTGACAGGGCCATGCTCCATTCAGACAATACCTATTTTCTGCCTTCATCGAAAATTACCTCATACCGTTTGAAAACCAACACTCAATCGGCAACCGCCTTCAGGGGTTTTGGTGGTCCCCAGGGGATGGTAGGAATTGAAAGGATCATGGATCATATTGCCTATGAGCTGGGAATGGACCCGCTGGATGTCCGAAGAATCAATTTCTACAACCCACCCAATTCAGGTGCACTCCAAAGGACCCATTACGGAATGGAAGTGGAAGATTGCATCATCGAGGAAATTGTTGACGAGTTGATTTCAACTTCTGATTACAGAAACCGAAGGCAGGAAATCAATGAATGGAATGACAAAAATCCCTTTCTAAAAAAAGGCATTGCATTGACACCCGTCAAGTTCGGGATTTCATTTACCCTTACCCATTTAAATCAGGCAGGATCTCTTGTGCATGTCTACAGGGATGGCTCCATCCACTTGAATCATGGTGGAACCGAGATGGGTCAGGGTCTGATGATTAAAATTGCTCAAATCGCAGCCAATACGTTTGGCCAGCCAGTTGGTTCCGTTAGAATTACACCCGCTGATACCGACAAGGTTCCCAATACCTCAGCAACTGCTGCTTCCTCTGGTACGGACATCAATGGAATGGCAACCAAAATTGCCTGTACCAAGATAATTGATCGGCTGATTGGGTTTCTGGCTGAGCGACATCAATCACATCCTGATGAGGTCCGGTTTGACCAAGGTGAATTCAAGGTTCAGAATGAGACCTATGGCTTCAAGGAAGTCATAAATGATGCTTACATGAACAGGGTTTCTCTATCTGCAACAGGTTTCTATTCAACTCCGAAACTGCATTGGGACCGCAAAATTGGCAAGGGTCGTCCATTCTTTTACTTTGCATACGGTGCAGCTGTTTCAGAAGTCATGATTGATGTCCTTACCGGTGAAAACAAATTGCTACGAGCAGATATAATCCATGATGTCGGTAATTCCGTTAATCCGGCCATTGATCTGGGACAGGTAGAGGGAGGTTTTGTACAGGGTTATGGCTGGTTAACCACCGAAGAACTCTTTTGGGATTCCAAGGGATATTTACGAACTCATGCACCATCTACCTACAAAATACCTGCCTGTCGAGACAGGCCGATGGATTTGCGGGTTAAACTTTGGGAAAAAGGCTGGAACAGGGAGGAAACCATATTTAATTCCAAGGCCGTAGGTGAACCTCCCTTGATGTTGGGAATATCGGTTTTTCTGGCCTTATCCAATGCCATAGCTTCCATTACGGAGGACTATCCATCTTTGAATGCACCAGCAACCCCTGAACGTATATTAAATACCCTCACCCGGAATTATCAGGTACCCTTTGACTTTAAATCTGGAAGAAATTGAACAACTGGTTGCAGAACATGAAGAAATAATTCGTGTTCTGATTGTTGCCACCCAAGGTTCCACTCCACGGGATACAGGTACCAGAATGCTGGTCTGGACCAAAGGTCAAAAAGGTACCATAGGCGGGGGTGCATTAGAGTATAAAATACTCGATATTTGTCACCAAAGATTAGCTGGTGGTAAGCAAAACCCACTCGTAATCTCCCAACCTCTTGGTCCTGGGCTGGGTCAATGTTGTGGGGGGCATGTCAAATTTGTTCTTGAGTACTTCAACAT
>WTGT01000246.1 GCA_011523445.1 Paracoccaceae bacterium | reverse complement strand
ATATGAAGATGAGGGACGCGTGGATTAGGAATCTTGCAATACCTCCTACATCCACCCTCTATATCGTTTCAGGATTTGCCAGACCGGAATTCAAAATTGAAATTGAAGTGTTAGCCATGAAATAGCCGGCTCCCCCAAACAAAAAGTCTGAGGCAAGGAAGTTTGAATTTAATTCCATATGAAGAAAGGGACAGGGAAATCCAGAAAATCAAAGACAAATCCTTTGCAAAAACGTAATATACAGACACACATTTTGCCGAAAAGGGAATCGAATGAGTAAAGCTGTAGAAAATTTCCCGGATGATTCAAGCAAGACAGCAAGTAGGAAAATTACGAAATTCGATTATGAGAAGGAGTTGTATCGGCTTCAACTGGAACTGATAAAACTGAGTGAGTGGGTTAAATTCAAAAAGCTGAAGGTTGTCGTTATTTTTGAAGGCCGAGATGCTGCAGGCAAAGGAGGGGTGATCAAGCGGATTACCCAGCACCTCAATCCCAGATGGGTAAGGGTGGTTGCTTTACCTGTGCCAACGGAAAGAGAAAAAACACAATGGTATTTTCAAAAGTATTGTAATTATTTCCCGGCGGCTGGAGAAATTGTCCTTTTTGATCGCAGCTGGTATAACCGGGCCGGGGTAGAAAGAGTAATGAACTTTTGCACGGATGAGGAATATCAGGAATTCCTCCGTTCCTGTCCGGAATTTGAACGGATGTTGATCAGGTCAGGAATCATTTTGGTGAAATACTGGTTTTCCATATCTGACGATGAACAGGAGAAGAGATTTCATAGTCGATTAAAAGAGCCTCACAAGCGATGGAAACTTTCGCCCATGGATTTGGAATCCAGAACCAGATGGGAAGATTATTCCAAGGCCAAGGATATAATGTTTGCACATACCGATACGAAACAATCACCTTGGTATGTTGTCAATGCGGACATTAAGAAACATGCTAGGCTGAATTGCATTCACCATTTCCTGTCCTTGATTCCCTATGAAGATTTAACACCGAAACCCATTGTATTGCCGAAGAGAACCGAGCCCAAGGGATATGTCAGACCTCCAATGGAATATCAAACCTTCGTACCGGATATCTATGGGAGTTAAATTGAAGTGGCCGACAGGTTTGGATGCTTGAATTTAACCACAAGCACAGTTCAGAGTGCGTATCTGTAGTCAAGAAATAGATGTCAGCAAACCAGAGCCAGGACTGCCTTTTACATCAGGAAGAAAAGCAAAATCTAAATCCCATCTTACTTCATGCCATTCCTACTTGGGTACGAATGGGTCCTGCATCATCGGGGCGGGATGCAATATATCCAAGTAACTCGTCCTTTACATCGGCATGTTCGGGCATGTCGAACAAATTCGTAATTTCATCAGGATCAGCGACCATATCGTAAAGCTCACCTGCGCCTGATTGTAAATCTATGGTCAATTTATGTGTTTTTGTCCGCACCGTTCGCAGACTGAGGCCAACGCCAACACGTGTAGGCAATAACTCCCATTCGTTCAAGGCAAAATCACGTTTGGCTTCGTCAGTTTCTACCAATGGTCGAAGGGATTCACCATGTTGGGTCTGGAGTGGTTCAGCGGCTCCATAGTCAAAAAAAGTCGGACCAAGATCAAGTGTTGAAACAGGTTCTTCAACCACTTTGCCTTTGGGAATGTTCGGGCCACGCATGATCATGGGTACACGAAGAAGCCCATCGTAGTGCATTGGCCCTTTCAAAACAAGACCATGATCACCTAGCCAGTCGCCATGATCGGAAATATAGATAACGATGGTATTCTTGGCGAGACCTGCTTCTTCAAGCGCAATCAAAATGCGACCGACATTGTGGTCGATAAGTGCAATCTGACCGTAGGTGTTGGCAATGATCTCGCGCAGTTGATCGTCTGATTGTTCGATAATTCGGCTATAGGATTTGCGAATTTCTACACCTTTCTTGTCGCCAGTTGGCTCAGCTGTTAAAACCCTCTTGTGCCACCAAGGTTTTCCTTCAAAGGTGCGCTTGCGATACTTTGGAAGATCAATTTTTGCTGGGTCGTGAAGGTACGACCATGGTTCTGGAGCATCAAATGGGTGATGTGGGTCGGGAAAGCTAACCCACGTACAGAATGGTTCGTCTCCGCGACCGTATTTAAGCCACTCAATGGTGCGATCTGCAGTCCAAGTAGTATTGTGCCATGCAACTGGCAATTTGGAATGCCAGGTTTGTGCGGCTTCTTTTGTTTCAGCGGCATTTTCCCGGTAGAGCATATTCTTTTGATCTCCTCGCCCATCGGCATAGAACCAGCGCTCATAATGCTGCCCGCTGGGAGGTTTTTCTGGCAGGAACCAGTTATGCCCAACCAGCATCATCTCGATATGGTCAAAACCCATATAGGGTCCAAACCATGTGTCAGGGAAATTGGCTGAGGATTTAAGGCATTCCGGCGTACCTGTTGGTTCAAAAGTGTGAAAGGTGGAAAAATGTGCCTTGCCGAAAAAGGATGTTTCATATCCAACTGCTGCCATTGCACCTGCAAAGCCTTTTTCACCAATCTCAGGATCAAGATCTATACCATTGTCATGGACACCATGGGTTCGGCAAAGTTGTCCGGTTAAAATTGATGCCCGTGCAGGTTGACACACAACTGTAGGTGTAATGCAGTTGGAAAAACGGGTACCATCTGAGGCAAACTGGTCCAGGTGCGGGGTCTTGATGTTTCTTCCTTCAAAACCGAAACAATCGGCACGGTGTTGATCGGCCGAGATCAAAAGAATATTTGGTCGCATCATGATAAAGGCCTTCGCAGATTGTAGGCAACCACGAAGATTGCCAAGACTATAAATATAAATGCAATGGGACTTTTAAGTAAGAAAAACGGGTCTGCACCCGTGGCAGCAAAAGCCTGCCGTGCTGTGGCTTCAAGGTTTCCAGCAAGGATGAAGGCTATAACAAAGGGCAAGGGTGACATACCCACCCGACGCATTACATAACCCAAAAGACCAAAAAAGATGGTGATCCATATGGCAAGCATAGAAGTTTCCTGGACATAAATTGCTGTTAACGTAAGCAACAGAATTATGGGCAAAAGGCGATTCTTGGGAATACGTGCCATGACGCCAACCAAGCGCATGAAGATGCCACCAATGGTCCAGTTTAATGCATTGGCCAAGAACATTGCCGTGAAGATTCCAAAAACCATCACCATCTCAGGGTTCATGACGCTGTCACCTATGCCACCGCCCAAGCGAAATACAGATGGTCCAGGGTTAAATCCACCAATTGAATCCATCGCTAGAATCAGAAATACCGCCGCCGCATTTCCCGGAATTCCAAGCGATAAAACCGGGATCAAATTTGCTCCAGAAACTGAACTATTAGCAGCCTCTGTCGCTGCGATTCCCTCCGGCGCACCCTCGCCAAAATCAGGAGCATTGTCTGGTTTGGCGTTAGCATAATGGCGTTTGGCCGTGGTGTACCCCAAAGTCGCCGCCAATGTGGAACCTATACCAGGCAAGGCGCCTATGCAGGTACCTATTAGAGCCGACCGTCCAATATAAGGCAAGAGTCTACGCAGGTCATTGCGCGATAAGGCTGAACTTTTACCTGAAGCAACTTGAGACATCGTGTTGGATTGGGTTGTACGATGAAGATCTTCCAATGATTTGAATACCTCGCCCAGGATCAGGACACCCAGAACAGCGGCAGCTATAGGAATACCTTCGGCCAAGCTTGACTGGCCCATGGTCAGACGGGGGTAGAAATCTTCGCCAGTAGCAATCATAGCAGCCAAAAGGCCTAAGCCCATTGAAATCACCCCTTTACCCACGGAACCGCCAATGACAGAGGCAATAAATGCCAATGATAAAATTAATAAAGCCGTTTTTTCTGGAAGGTCCAGATACCTTTCTACCAAAATAGCCAAAAAAGGTGCACAGACCACCAGCACGATATCAGAAAATGTATCACCTGATGCAGATGAAAAATGGGCAATGCGGAGAGCCCTTTTTGCTTCCCCCTTTTGTGCCATTGGATAACCATCAAGGGTGGTCATATAGGCATCTGGTGTACCGGGTGTGTTAAACAGTATCGCCGGCACTGCCCCGCCTACAGTAGCCCCTTTCATTATGCCAATCAAAAATCCCAAAACGGGCAGTAGGGCGTCATTCGAAAATCCAAAAACGGAGATAAGGATCGGTAATGAGATTGCCATTGCCATGGGTCCAGCAAGGCCAGGTGTCGCACCAACGGTAATGCCTAACAGAAACCCACCAAAGACCATTATTACTACGATGGGCACACCCAGTACAGGTTCTGATAGAAAGACGGCAAGAACGCCTGCAACAATGTGATCCCAAACGCCTATTAGACATCTCCATTTGGTGGCAGGAGCAGATCATCAAAGGGCATGTCGTAAAGTAGTGCAATGATCAATGAGGTTGCAAATCCAATAGCGAATCCACGAATGCTTAAACGCCGAGAAGCGGTTGCAATCAGGCCTCCAATCATCACGGTTCCGCCCACAAGAAACCCGATATAATTCCACGGCGGGGTAGCACGCAAGGGACGATAGCCTCCCTCAAACCCCATTGCAACAATAGGGCCCATATAACGCATGATCATCAATGAAATCGCGAAAATGGCCAATAATTGTAGGGTCCAAATCACATTCTTACGAGTAATTGTGTGATCCTGACTTGGCCGAAGCCAAGTCAGGATCGCACCTAAAGTGATGATCGCTCCTGTTATCGTAGGTGCCAAGGCATCACCAATCACGAATTTACGTCGGACTTTCTCGACCAATCCTGTTTCAGTATCCAGAGGTATCCAGATAAAGACAATCAGAATAGAAAAAGCCAAAAAGAAAAGGGCCAACCAACGATCGGATGATGATCCTGACTTCATGTGTTGGCCCTTCTCGTAATTTACTGCACTGCTGCCATCAAGGCGGAGGCAGATTCAAATTCGCTTTGCAACAATGCATCCAGTTCGGCACCTTGAATTGTTACAGCACCGCCGAAGGCATTGTTTATCATCCCTGACGCTTGTCCTGATTTGGTCGCCTCTACGATGGCGGGAGTGATGGCGTCCCGTGCTTTAGGATCCATGCCACCTGGGGCAACAAATACGAAATAGCCATCTGCGTTGTACTGTACACCAAGGTCGGCAAATGTTGGTGCATCTGGCGTTTGCACAAGGGGGGTAGAAAGAGCCGAGGCAAGATTTACCAGATCCCCGGAGGCCACTCCTTTACGCTGAATGCCAGCCATGAATCCCAAGTCCATATCTCCAGCTTGTACGCCATTCATTACAGCCCTGCCACCAGCGACTTGAACAATGTTGAATTCGACACCTTGGGCTTCACCAAGCAGGAATGCTAGGTCAGAAAGCTTGGGCGACATAGTACCAAATCGCAAGTTACCGTTTTGGGCCTCAGCAAGCATATCCTCAAAAGAATTCCAACCTTTATCCGCTTTGGCAACGACACCCATTTGGAAACCTGCTGTAGTTGTAAGCCCTGTGAAACCTGAGGGAACGATACCAGAGCCCTTGGATGCAGCGGCGTTATACCCCAGTGACTCAGTTACAACCATTGCGATTGCTGTACCATCTGCAGGCATATCCTTCAGGGCAACAAGTGCGTTCACACCACCTTTTCCGGTCACCTGTTCTGGAATCACTTCCCAGCCTGTTGCTTTTTGAATATCATCTGCAATCAGGCGTGCCTGGGTATCAGCTCCCCCACCAGCTGCAAAGGCGATGATCATCTTGATCGGCCCTGAAGGTTTCCACCCATGACCATCTGCATGGGCAACAGAAATCAATGCAACTGAAAAAGTTGCTATGAGTGCAGCTTTCAATATTTTCTTCATGTATTTAACTCCCTATAGTTTCGTTCACAAAAACAAACCAAAAACCCACTAACCAATCACGTTTTGGAAATCAACTGATCGGTGAGTCAAGTGAAAATTTCAGTATCATTTACCATTTCTGCCAACAATTAAAACCCGATTAAATATTTCAGATCAAAGAAAATCGATTTTTGACTTCCATTTGTCGATTAAAAGCAGTCTTTTTCAGCATAATTGACAATAATGAAACCACGGTGTAATAATTGCACACCTGTCTCGCTCCTCCCAGGCAAGCGAGCCTGGGGGATAGCAGGTCTTCACCTGAAAGTTGTTGAATGATCTTGTTGGAGTACAGAATCTTCAGGAGGGGATAAAACCAGGAGGGATGTCCTGTCCTGCTTGGAGGTAAATTTTGATCTTGACCGGAAAGGATTTTTTGCTAAACATTTTGCTCACCCGTTAGGTTGGTTTAATGTTTTTCTGATGAAAGCCCCAAAATGCCTTCGTCACAAGGATCTAGCGGTTTTTTTATTTTGATTGCTGACCAGGGAGAGCTGTAGTTCCATGAAAAATCATTGGAAAAGCTGCTCTTGATCGAAGTGTCTTCCGATGACTAGAAAATTATTTTGCGTTGTATACAAAATTGAAGCCGTGTCAAAAATCAGGCACATCGAATGAGCACTTCAAATCTCCTTGTGATAATGTCTGATGAACATCAGGCACGCGCCTTGGGTTGTGCGGGTCACAGTTTTGTAAAGACTCCTAACCTTGATGCACTAGCTGCTAGTGGAACCAGGTTTTCCAATGCTTATACTCCAAGCCCAATCTGCGTTCCTGCACGGGCGAGTTTTGCCACTGGATTATACCCTCATCAAACACGCTTGTGGGATAATGCCATGCCGTATGATGGCTCGATAAAAGGATGGGGTCATGCGCTCCAAGACAAAGGAGTTACGGTCGAAAGCATTGGTAAGTTACACTACCGTGCTGAGGAAGATCCAGCCGGTTTCGACATCGAGCATATTCCCATGATGGTTGCGAACGGTGTTGGCATGGTCTGGGCAAGTATTCGCAAGGAAGATGAACGTATCATGGGGCCGAAGCGGATGCTTGGAGATTACATTGGTCCGGGCAATAGCAAATACACCGACTATGATGAGGCGGTTGTTGAGCGAACCAAAGACTGGATCAAGAATCACGCAAATGATGATCAACCTTGGTGCCTCTTTGTAGGGCTCGTTGCCCCGCATTTCCCATTGGTGGTACCTCAGGAGTATTTTGACCTTTATCCACCCGAGATTATGCCATCAGTCAAATTGCACCCAAATGATGGCTACACGCGCCACCCATGGATTGAAAAACAAAATGCTTTCATGGACAGCGAAAACCGGTTCACTGACCAGTCTGAACGATTAGCCGCAATGTCAGCTTACTTTGGGCTATGCACATGGCTAGACCACAATGTCGGTCAGATATTGGAAACACTAGATCAGGCAGATCTGACTAAAGCAACAACTGTGGTTTATACCTCAGATCATGGCGACAATGTAGGGGCACGAGGCCTTTGGGGAAAATCCAACATGTATCAGGAAAGCGTTGCCATTCCGATGATTATGGCAGGTCCGGGTATACCAATCGGGATCTGCGAAACGTCGGTGAGCTTGCTGGATCTTTCAGTAACAATCGCTAATCATTTTGAAACTGACCTCCGGTCGGCGGAAGGTATGACCAATCTCACCTCAATCCTGGAGCAACCAGAAGACAAGGGGCGAGTGGTCTTTTCTGAATATCATGCGGCAGGTGCAGTTTCAGGTGCATTTATGGTGTGTAAAGGTCAATGGAAGTTGATTCATTATATAGGCTTTGAAGATGAACTTTTTGATCTAGAAAATGACCCAGAAGAACTTGTGAATTGCGCAACTGCTCCCGAATGCGTTGCAATCTTGCAAGACCTACATGCCGAGTTGCGAATGATTTGTGATCCTGTCGCGACCGACACCCTCGCCTTTGCAGACCAAACCGCACTGATCGAAAGTTACGGTGGTCGTGAGGCCGCGCTCCAGCTTGGGGCTCCGGGGGCTACGCCCCCGCCGGAAACAATAAGATGAAGCTGACGATTCTTGGCTCCGGCTCGCCTGAAGCGTATGTACGGCGTGCCTCAAGTGGTTATTTGATTGAAGTTGGGTCTGATCGTATCCTCTTTGATTGCGGTGGTGGTGTGTTTGACAATCTCTTGCGCTCTCACCGACTTCCATCCATTATCACACATATCGTCTTTTCGCACCTTCATTCCGATCATATGATGGATTATGCGCG
Organism: Paracoccaceae bacterium; assembly: GCA_011523445.1. Lineage (GTDB taxonomy): Bacteria > Pseudomonadota > Alphaproteobacteria > Rhodobacterales > Rhodobacteraceae > MPNP01. The sequence goes on along the minus strand of WTGT01000246.1, from coordinate 2,450 downwards.
CCTTGTGCATGCCTCTTGGGATGAGGGTGGCAAGCCGATCAAAGTCTTTGGCCCACCCCCAATCAAAATTATTACAGAAGGTTATTTTGGATCTGATGGCGTTTTGGCCCATGACTTGCGTGCACGCACCGAATTGCCCCAAAGCCAGGAGGTTTGGCGATCCCGCGGTGGAGTTATGCCACGTCCCTGGCCTGCTCCAGAAGTTGAGGAAATCATGCCAGGTGACACCATTGAAGGTAATGGATGGCGTATCCAATCCTGTACTGCCCCGCACGCCCAACCATTTCTTGAATGTATGGCCTTCGCACTGACCCATCAGGGCAAAAAATTCGTTTACTCAGGTGATGCGGGCCTCTGTCCAGAGATTGAAACACTTGCCAAAAATGCCAACCTATTATTGCACTGGTGCTACCGCCTTGATGGCGAAGTGGTGTCACCCGGAATGGCCTCGACAGCACCGACCCCTATGGAGATTGGTGAGATGGCAAAACGTGCTGGCGTTCGTTCACTAATTCTTACGCATTTTCGCAAGCATATGGATGATCCTGAGTACCACGACAAAGCTATAAAGAAAGCCTCAGAAGTTTTCGGCAAGACCATTACCATCGCTGAGGACCTTCAACAGATTGAGATTTGAAGTGAGGTAGAAATCCACTGGATAATCCTGTTCAGAGATACACCAGAAATGATCGTAATATGCGAAAAGCTATTGATCGAACACCTTACTTACCTGACTGCTCAGATCGGGATTTTTGTCGAGGGAACAACTTTCGCTCCCGTATAAGGTACGGATCCAATGCTTGAACCTGGCCATCAATCCTACAAGAATTTTGTGACAAGAAATCGGTTATCCATGGATTGAAACTCATGACAGACCTAGCATCTTCAATATCTTCAAGGCACTATCAAGTTTGATGTTTGTCTTTCCTTGTTCAAATCTGTTGAGTGTGGGCTTGCTCACTTCTGCAAGGACGGCAAGTTGTTCTTGAGTCAATTTCTGTTCCTTGCGACGTTTTACTGCTTCTTGGACAAAGCTTTGCCAATTAAGTTGAATGTTCCGTTCCATCTCTTATCCATCAATTTGATCAATTTATCTCTTAATTTCTTTGCCCCAAAAGGAGCCTCGTTAATCGTATCCTTTGTTGCCTCTCTATTTTTGGCCAAGTCCATAGTAGCCATATTGATTACGGCTGGGGATAATCCAAACTCTTTACCAAGCAAAACAAGATGACGACTCTTGAGGTCACCAATTGGATGGTCTTTGGAACCTGCGATCGTTAGCGCCAGAGTTTTATAATCGTAAAGCGAAGCAGCAATTTGGTCATAGCTCGGCGTCAATCGTAAGCCATCTTTGGTATGAAACATTGCAAAGTTCTTAAGGTGCATATCGGTATTCCCCATGAGCAAACCAGCTAAAATTCGACGATAGAGAATGTAGACTTGCGTTGGCAAGCACCCATTCGTCTCCAGAAGGAATTTTGCCATGTCCTTATACGAGCCTTCATACTTGGTTTGGGATCGCCTGTTGAGCAGTTGGTTATATTCCTCAAAATGCAATCGACCCTCAGAATTGCGATCAAATCTCTTGATTAGGAGTGCCGGTTCATCCAATCCCACAACTTCATCAATGGTTAATTGAACAATTTCATCTTTTGGTAGCAATGCCTTGAACGCTACAGAGGTTAAGTATTCATTTTCAACTAAATCGGGATGTGCTGGAGTCGGAAATTTGGCTATATGAGTACTTAACTCATCCATACGAGTGGGTCTATATATTCCATTTTCCTCGATAACAGCAAGCTTTGGCTGCACTCCAGATAAAGATGCCCGGTTGGTTAAAACCGCCAATTCCTTCGGATTACTCATATCGAGCATCGACTTGCTCAGATCAGACGGTTTCGGATCATAAATTGAAACTGCCCCAGCACAATCAAACCCGAATGCCAAGAGCAATTCTAAGCGTGAAACTATTCGCCGACCAAGCAAACGACTTTGTAATTGTTCCAACCACCCTTCGGAAACCAGATTATCAAAAAAAGGATGTAAGCCGTAATTACTGATATACGGTTCAGAGCGTACAGGCAAAGTATGAGCAATTGCTGGGTAACCACCTTCAATATAACTCGCATCATAATTGAACGAGATGCTATCACCTGGTTCTTCGCGGACAAAACCCACAAAGAGATCATGATAATAGACCTTGCCCCATAATAAGCTAGCCATAGATAAATTATCCCCCTAATTCACTTAAATTAGAAATTAAAGTAAATTATATTTTACTAATTTTAAATTTAAAGAGATAACAGTTAATTAATTTTAACAAAAATTTAGTCAAATCTAAGATCAGTAAAATATATGTGATGTTTAGATCTACACTCCACACTTTACCAAACACAATTAAGGGAACCTCTATTAAATAGTTTTGCCACTCATTCCCAACATTTTTTTTC
>WTGT01000067.1 GCA_011523445.1 Paracoccaceae bacterium | reverse complement strand
GTAGCTTCAATGTTGAGGAAAAATTTCGGCATCTGACAGAAAATGGAAGTATCATTGCCTGTGGTGATGTGAAATTCGACATCCCCACCGGGTCAATATTTATAATAATGGGGCTTTCGGGATCAGGTAAATCAACTGTTTTGAGATGTTTGTCACGTCTGGTTGAGCCAAGTTTCGGCAAAGTGGAACTGGATGGTTTGGATCTTTTGAATCAGAGTCCAAAGGACATGATTGAAATCAGGCGCCATAAAATGGGAATGGTGTTCCAGAATTTTGGCCTCCTTCCTCATCTCAATGTCCTGGAGAATGTTGCCTTTCCCCTTAAGGCACAAGGCATATCTAAAAATGAACGGTTGGCCAGGGCCAATGAAATGATTGATCTCGTCGGGCTTGAAGGGCGTGAAAACTCTTATCCACATCAATTGTCCGGGGGCCAGCAACAAAGGGTAGGAATTGCCAGATCATTGGCTGCAGAACCAGAAGTATGGTTCCTTGACGAGCCGTTTTCTGCCTTGGATCCTTTGATCCGGACACAAATGCAGGATGAATTTCTGCGATTGCAAAAGCAGTTGAATAAAACCATTGTTTTTGTGACGCATGATTTCCATGAAGCATTGCGATTGGCCGACACCATTTGCATTATGAAGGACGGGAAGGTTGTTCAAATTGGAACGCCCAGTGAGATCGTGCTTGCCCCGGCCGATGACTATGTGAAAAAATTCACCAGTGAGGTTCCCCTATGGAAAATCATTGAGGCCCAATCCATCATGGACCCCCCAGATGGCAAGGAAATGGATCGGCCCTCGGTCAAACCCGATACACTTCTTGAAGAAGTCATGCGCTTGTTTGATGGTAAAACCGAGGAAGTTCAAATTGTCAATGAATCAGGTGAATGTCATGGTGTCTTGACACCTGTAAGTATAATCAGAGCACTGTATCGGGACGAGAAGAAGGTTGGCTGAACAAATCCTTACGAGGTTTCTTCGGCTGTATTAGGTAAAGTGTTAGCAGAAAAGAATATATTGCCAATTCTGTGGGGTGGGGTTCTCGTCTTTTCTGCGTTGGTAATGACCCTTGGCAGTGATCTCAATTGGTTGTTTGAATTTCCCGAATCATTGCATGTACCAATAGCCGGATTTCTGGACTGGATCATGTTTGGCTTCGTGGATCTGTTCAAATGGTTGTTCAGGTTTATCAGTCGAGCTCTAGAGTGGCCGATGAGGAGAGTTCAGGGGTTTTTAGAATGGCTTCCCTGGTTGACCTTTGCTTCGCTAGCAACATTCATCGCCTGGCAAGGGGGCGGTAGAAGAACCGGAATACTTACCCTTGTCCTGCTTCTCTATATCGTCATTGTTGGCTATTGGTACGAGGGTATAAACACACTTTCCCTCGTCATAATTTGTATTCCCTTAGCCGTACTTTTGGGTTTTACACTAGGGGTCTGGGGCCATAAGTCGCCAAAAGCCAATACGGTCATCCAGACAACGCTTGACTTCATGCAGACGATACCAGCCTTTGCCTATCTTATCCCCATATTGTTGCTTTTCGGGTTTGGACCAGTAGTCGGACTGATCGCCAGTGTAATTTTTGCAACTCCTCCCATGGTTCGTAATACGATCTTGGGGCTGAATCGAGTTCCCCCAGAGGTCAGGGAATCGGGTACCATGTCCGGGTGTACTCCAAGGCAAAGGTTTTGGTGGGTCGAGGTTCCAACCGCCTTTCCACAGATGTTGATTGGAGTAAACCAAACAACCATGGCGGCCTTGGGTATGGTCATTATTGCAGCCATCATAGGGGGTTTTGAGGATATTGGTTGGGAGGTTCTAGGACGATTGAGAAAGGCTCAATTTGGCCAGAGCATACTGGCAGGCATGGTGATTGTTTGCCTAGCCATAATTTTGGATAGGATTACGCTTTCCTACGCAAAACGACAACTTCCAACCGAGAGCCACACAGGGTTAAGGATCAAGCAATTCATTGTCGGTTTTATCGGAATTTCAGTCATATCCTATATTCTGGCCATGTTCATTGAGCCACTCAGGATTTGGCCAAAAGCCCTTGAATTTTATCCGGCCGATGCGATGAATACACTGGTATTAAATATAATCGCCAATTTTGGTGATTTTTTGGAAACCTCGAAAAACCAAATGCAATATTTTGTGCTTCTGCCGGTTAAGTTGGGGTTCACTAGATCAATATTCCCGATTACTTGGGGTTTTGCACTCACTCCAACGATTATAGGAATATACTGGTTTATAATTTTTGTGGGAGCAGCAATTGCACTTTACTTTCGACACTGGAAAATAGCCGTTGCCATTCCCCTTATCGCCGGTGTACTTTATTTTGGCATAACAGGAGTATCCTGGGTAGTTTACCTGGCTGTCTTACCCCTCTTCGCATTTTCTCTGGGCGGATCAAGGGTAACCCTGTTTGTTACTGGCTCCCTGATTTTCCTGATGGTCTCCGGAATTTGGGTGCCGGCACTTGTTTCAATATATCTTTGTTCCGTGGCTGTTGCCATCTGTATTATTCTGGGTGGTTTGATGGGTATTTGGGCTTCAACATCAGAAAGGGTTTCAGCCATAATCCGACCGATCAACGATACCTTGCAGACCTTGCCCCAATTTGTGTTGCTCATTCCAGCTGTCATGTTCTTCAGGGTAGGAGATTTTACTGCTTTGTTGGCGATCATCGCCTATGCCATAGTTCCCATGATAAGATATACCGAACAGGGGCTCAGGACTGTTTCTCCAACCGCGATCGAAGCCGGAATAACAAGCGGATGCACCCCGTCCCAGATATTTTGGCAAATCAAGCTGAAACTTGCTCTTCCCCAGATTTTGGTGGGGATCAATCAGACAACACTATTTGGTCTCAACATGTTGGTAATAGCTGCCCTGGTTGGAACAACAGGATTGGGTCAGCAAATCTATTTGGCCTTGAGTAAGGTGGATGCAGGTGGTGGAATAGTAGCCGGATTGGGTATGGCACTTATTGCAATGTCAGCAGACCGCATGATGCGTGCGTATATAAGTAGAACAAATAAATAGTTAAGAAAACTCTTTCAAAAATTGAAAAAGTTAATTAATCCCTCCGCCAAACAAAAAATGGAATCCAATTTTGTACAAACCCAATTTTAGATTATTGTAACGTGAAATGAAGACGGCTAGACCAGTTGTGGCAGGCATTGATGCCGGCGGTACAATGACAGATACCATTTTGGTGGATGAATTCGGAACTTTCACCATAGGTAAGGCAGCAACAACCCCACAACTCGAATCCATAGGGTTTCTTGAATCGGCAATTGAAGCTTCTGACTACCGGGGAATAGCAATCGAGGACATGTTTGCCAGTGTAGAGGTGGTGCTTTACACCGGTACCGGGATGTTGAATGTACTCCTTTCGCGGACAGGACGAAACATTGGCCTTATCACCAATAAGGGTATCGAGGATATGGTCCTCATGGGACGAGGTCTTCAATCATGGGGAGATTATTCTTATGCAGACCGGCTGCATGCTGTTACCCATCACCATCCTCCCCCTTTGGTTACCCGCCGAAATACCCATGGTGTCACGGGACGAATGGATCATATGGGAGATGAGATCATTCCCTTGTATGAACACGAGGTTGAGCAGGCAGTCAATACATTGCTAGACAAGGAAGTGGATGTCATCTGTATCTGCTTCCTTTTTTCCCAGGTCAATCCCTCGCATGAAATTCTGGCAGAAGGGATAGCCAGAACCATTCTTACACGGCGTAAGGCCAAAACAGAATTGTTGTGCAGCCATCAGGTCAGACCGGTAATAAGGGAGCAATCGAGGTTGAATTCACTTTTGATTGAGGCCTATGCAACGGGCGGGGGAAGAAAACAACTGAAGAGTATTGAGAAGGTAGCCAGGGAAAATGGCTATAGGTATGGTGTGCAAACACTTCAATCCTTTGGAGGATTGACTTCAATAAATCATCCGAATCTCCATGAAACAATGGTATCAGGTCCCATTGGTGGCGTTCTTGGTGCCAGGTACATAAGCCAGATAATCGAAAATGATTCCCTTGTGGTTTCGGATTTGGGCGGAACCAGTTTTGATATGGGAATAATTTCAAAGGGACAAATCAGGATTGATCAGGAACCTCTGATCGGCAGATTCAAACTAAACCTGCCCCTGATAGCCATGGATACCATTGGGGCTGGTGCCGGGATGCATGTTAAGGTCGATCCCCTGACCAAAAAGGTGAGTTTGGGTCCAGAAAGTGCAGGTTCCGAACCTGGACCAATCTGTTTTGACAAGGGGAATCTTGTTCCGACCATTTGCGATTGCAATGCCATTCTGGGAAGGTTGAATCCGGATTATTTTCTGGGTGGAAAAGTTAAATTGAATGTTGATCTAGCCTATGAAAAGTTCAGGGAAACCTGTGCGGATATTCTCGGTGTGGATAATGTTTACGATGTAGCCGAGGGCATGATAAACATGTTGGATTCGGAAGCAGGGGTGGCCCTTCGAAGAATGCTTTCGGCACAGGGTATACATCCATCGGAATACACCCTACTGTCATACGGTGGTTCAGGACCACTTCATCTGGGTGGTTACAGCCGGGGAATTGGTTTCAAGGATATTATCACATTTCAATTTGCTGCGGCGTTTTCGGCCTTCGGATGTACAACCGCTGATTTTCAAAAACGCTTCAGTCGATCCGTCCATTTGGATATTCCCCTGGATGCTTCATTCATGGACCTACAGGAAACGGTTCTGACCATCAACAATATATGGGGCGATTTGAAAAACAAAGCGCTGGAACAAATGGTATCCGAGGGTCATACAGCCGACCAGATTGGTTTTCAACCCTTTCTGCTCATGCGCTATACTGGTCAACTAGAAGATGTGGAAGTTTATTCCCCGATTGATACAATCAATAGTGCGAACGAACTCAATCGTGTTATTGCGACCTTCAGAAATATCTACAAGAACATCAATCGTAGTGTATCCGATTATGGACAAACCAGTGTTTCGGTGATGGAAATGGGGATGATTGCTTCGGTAGAAAAAATCAAGCCTCGCCTCAAGAAATCAAAATTGGGTAAATCCAAACCCGAAAAACGTGCTTACAAGGGGCATCGAGAAGTTTACTTCAATAGCAAGTGGGAAAAGACCCAGCTTTGGGAAATGGATGAAATTCTACCCGGGAATGAAATCAGGGGGCCAGCAATTATCGAGCATCCAGCAACGACACTTGTCATTCATCCTGGTGATGAAGTATTCATGGATGAATGGTCCATGCTCCATTATCGGCATCAAGAATGAAGGTTGATTTATGACTGAGATCAATTCCATGACTGCCGGCTTGCGAAAACGTCTGGAGGAAAGTGAGGCACTGTTGGCCGAGACCGGATGTTATGATGGTATAGCAACCTTGGAATGCAGGGATATGGATCCCCTGAAATTTGAAACAATCCACATGAAATTGCGGGCTGGTTGTGTTTCGGCAAGGGAAATAGCCCGTCGTATTTCAGCGTCTCCCGGAGTACGGGAGGTTGGTGAAATGGTTGCCGCCATTTACACCCCGGAAGGAGATGCAGTCGCCATCTCCAATGGGATAATGGTTCATGTCCATACGATGAGCAGGTTCATTAAGTGGATGATCAAAAATGACTACGAGCATGATCCTGGAATAAATCCGGGTGATATTTTCGCCAATAATGACGCTTTCATTGGAACCGTCCAGGTTCCGGATGTCATGGATGTTGTACCTATTTTCCATGAGGATGAGTTAGTCGGATGGGCGGGAGCAGTTTGCCATGAGCTCGAAGCAGGGGGTATAACGCCAGGTGGCGATGTAGCTCTGGCTCAGGAGCGATTTGGCGAAGGGTTGTTCATCTGTGCTGAAAAGATTGGCCTCAATGACAAGATTCGGCGGGATTATGTCATTCGATGCGAACGCAATCTCAGAATGCCCATTTATTGGATTCTGGATGAGCAGGCCAAGGTTGCAGCCTGTTTCTCGATGCGGGACAGGGTATTGGAATTGATCGAAGAGGTAGGTGTGGATTTCTACAAGAAGATTTCCAAGGAGTTTATCGAGGAAGGTAGACGTACCCAACTGGCTAGGGTAAGGCAACTTACCGTGCCGGGTACCTACCGATCCAACACCTTTTATGGCCATGTCACCAAGGGCAAACCAGGTTTTCAACCACTCGGGGACCCTGATTGGCTCTATTCGATCCCGTTGAAGATGGACATCACTCTGGATGGCAAGATAGTAGTGGATTTTGAGGGGGCACAACCTTGGGGGTACCACTCCATGAACTGCACCCCGGCCGGTATGGATGGTGGCATGTTTGTTACCCTTACCCAGCATATGAATTTCGAAGGTCTGGTCAATGATGGTGCTTGGCTGGCAACGCAATTGAAATTACCCAAGGGCACCTGGACCAATCCCGACAGCGAATTCTGTGCAACTGCAACGTCCTGGGCACTTTTGCTGCCTGCCTATGGGGCTTTTCAAAGAATGCTCTCACGAGGATTTCTGGCACGTGGGTTCCTAGAAGAAGTTTTTGTCGGCCAAGTCAACAGTCCCATGATAGAAATGGGAGGCATTAGCCAGTACGGCAAACCATTTGGCATAGCTCACTTTGAATGTGCTGCAGCCGGTTCGGGGGCATTGGCCATCAAGGATGGCCTGGATACTGCCTATGTGGGTTGGAATCCAGAGTCGGACATGGGTAATATTGAAATCTGGGAATTGGACATGCCCATGGTTTATTTGGGACGATCCATTCTTCCCAATTCCGGAGGTGCTGGAAAATACCGAGGGGGCAATGCTTTCATGTCGACCTGGGTCATCAACAAATCACCGGAAGTCAGGATTGTCACGTCAGAACATTCCTCCAGGGTCTTTGACAACGCGGGTATGTGCGGAGGATATCCGGCACCAACATGCCAGAAGCACAGGGTCGTTCGGAATTCCAATATCTATCAACGAGCTGAACAGCGCGAACCTCTGGCCCATTCCACTGGATTGGATCAGAATGATTTGGAACAATTTTATCAGGGTAATCAGCAAATCATTGAAGGACCACACATTACTGCCCCGATGAAGGAAGGGGATATTTTCACCCATTCCTATAATGGAGGAGGAGGTTATGGTGACCCTCTTGAAAGGGATCCTGTGCTTGTTCTGGATGACATAATTCAAGGTCACTCTTCACAAATTCATGGCGAAAGGGTTCATGGTGTAAGGTTCAAGGGATCCATGGATGATGAAACACTGGAGATCGATTTTCCTCAAACACAAAAGACAAGAAAGGGATTAAGATTGGAAAGACTTCAGGAAGCCGTACCTGTGATGGAATGGTTTGAGTCTGAAAAAAACAAGGTGAAACAGGGTGATTTTGTACCAGAGGTTCTGAAAATGTATCGTGCGGCGATGGATCTTTCGGAGGAATTTGCCCAGGAATTCAGAGCATTCTGGCAGCTTGAAAATGGTTTTACCTATCCTGAGAAGGAACAAGAGGACATTAGCAATGAATAACCAGCTAAGGGAAGAATACAAGCTTCTTGTCGAGGGGCAATTGCCTTGGTCACAGACAAAAAATCTGATGAGTTCCTACAAGGACAGGGACAGGTTTTTCAAGATTCTGGAAATCTATCAGGACAAGGTGGAATGGGATGAAAAAATTCTGCTGCCGATTGGAGAACATCTGTTCATTGTCCAAAAAGGAAATCAACGCATTGTAAAATGTACCTGTGGTCATGAATTTGGCGATTACAGGAAAAACTGGAAGTTTCAGTCTGCTCTACTGGTCAGGGACAAGGTGGAAGACCTTGAGAGCATTTATCCCCATTCCGATGTTTGTGATCCTTCCTGGATGGAAATCCGGGAATTCATCTGCCCGGGTTGCGGGACCCTGCTGGAAATTGAGGCCTGTTCACCCGGTTATCCCATTACCTTTGATTTTTGCCCCGACCTGGAAGGATTTTACAGTGAATGGCTGAATCATCCATTGTAAAACGGATTACCTGATGGGAAAAATCAATGCCAGTTATTGAAAGCCGACAATTTGGGATTAATTGACTAATTTCAAAATTGGAACTGGGTAACTCAGGACGATAAACCTTAGTTACCCTTTTGGTATTACGGTTTTTCTCCTTTTTCGATTAAAGAACTTCCATTAAACAAGTGAACGGGTACTTGATCGAGAACTTGTCTTGATTATGCAAATTGATGTTTTCACGAGGATTTGATGCATAAATATCGAACGCATACCTGCGCAGAATTAAATCGCAGCCATACTGAAGAGACCGTTCGTCTTTCAGGTTGGGTTCACCGGATCAGGGATCACGGTGGGGTCCTCTTTATTGATCTGCGTGATCATTACGGCATAACCCAAGTATTGGCAGACCCTGACAGTGAAGTCTTTGCCGATGTGGAGCAACTCAAGGCAGAATATGTCATATGCATCGAAGGTGAAGTCAGGCTGAGGGATCCGGAACTTGTCAACAGTAAGATAACAACTGGCGAGATTGAGGTATTTATCAGGAAACTGGAAATACTTGGTGCCGCCGAGGACCTCCCCCTTCCAGTCTTTGGAGAACCTGATTATCCCGAGGAGACAAGGCTGAAATACCGTTTTATCGACTTGCGGCGCAAAAGCTTGCATGATCGGATTGTTTTGCGTTCCAAGGTAATATCATGGATCCGCAAAAGGATGGAGAGTCAAGGATTTATGGATTTTCAGACACCCATTCTCACCGCTTCTTCCCCGGAAGGCGCCAGGGATTTTCTGGTTCCATCCCGACTTCATCCGGGTAATTTCTATGCCCTCCCGCAAGCACCCCAACAGTTCAAGCAGCTGATCATGATTGCCGGATTTGATCGCTATTTCCAAATCTCGCCATGTTTTCGTGATGAAGACCCCAGGGCCGATCGGTCCCCGGGAGAGTTCTATCAACTAGATGTTGAAATGAGCTTTGCCACACAGGAAGATGTGTTTAAGGAAATCGAGCCTGTCATGCGGGGTGTCTTCGAGGAATTTGGCGGAAGAAAACCTGTAACCAAGGAGTTTCCACAGATTACCTACAGAGATGCAATGCTGACCTACGGGACTGACAAACCCGATTTGAGAAACCCGATAAAAATGCAGATCGTCAGTAAGCATTTCGAGGAATCAGGGTTTCGGATTTTTGCCAATTTGTTGAAGGTCAAGGGTAATGAAATCAGGGCCATTCCAGCTCCGGGTGGCGGCAGTCGAAGATTCTGCGACAGGATGAATTCTTTTGCCCAAGGTGAGGGGCTGCCCGGCATGGGTTATATCTTTTGGCGGGTTGAGGACGGCAAGGTCGTTGGTGCCGGGCCATTGGCGAATAACATAGGCTCCGAAAGAACCGAAGCAATCAGGCAACAGCTTGGGTTGGATGCCGGGGATTCGGCCTTTTTTCTCGGGGGCAAGCCTTCGAGCTTTGTAAATGTTGCGGCCAAGGCACGGGATGAAATAGCGAATGAGTTAAACCTCATTGACAGGGATCGGTTTGAATTGTGCTGGATAAAGGACTTTCCCCTTTTTGAAAGAGATGAGGAGACTGGTGAACTTGACTTTTCGCACAATCCATTTTCCATGCCACAAGGTGAATTGGAAGCATTGCAGAACAAAGATCCACTGGATATACTGGGATATCAATATGACATTGTTTGCAACGGCGTTGAGTTATCTTCTGGAGCGGTTCGAAACCATAAGCTGGAAATCCTTTACAAGGTTTTCGAAATTGTCGGTTACGACAAGGATTTTGTCGATACAAATTTCAGTGGTATGGTCAATGCCTTCCGATACGGTGCCCCTCCACATGCGGGGATAGCTCCGGGGATTGACCGTATAATCATGTTGTTGACCAATCAGGAGAACATTCGTGAAGTCATTTTATTTCCCCTTAACCAAAGAGCCGAAGACCTGATGCTAGGTGCTCCTTCAGCACCAACAAACGAAGCTTTGAGAGACCTTGGGTTGAGGGTTGTCAAGAAGTAGCACCCCGCCTATCAATCACAATTATGGTACTATTTGGGATCTGCTTTTTGTCCAAGACCTGAAAAAGAGGGCAAGTATTGGTAAACAACCAATGGAGAGGAAATAAAATTCTCTTGGTTCAGGTCAATTTTGTGAAAATTCCTATTGACAGAATTGATGGACTTATTAATCATTGATCTCAAGGCCTGCCTGGCTTTGAATTCTTGTAATCATCTTGAGAATGGGAATGGAAATTAGAGCAAATCGGCGAATACCTGAATTATGTGCCTTATTCGTAGCATTGATTTGGGGTTTGGGCTGGATTCCGGTTCGATATCTGAATCAGATTGGTTTTGATGGGATTTGGGGTGGAACATCTCTCAACGTTGGTGCTGCCATATTCCTTTTGCTGTATGTTGGCCTGATAACCGGATTTACAAAAACGACAATCAAAAGTTCTGCTGGGGCATTCATTGTAGGGTTTGGTGCAGCAACCTTTTTCATCGCAATTTCCTTCACTGATGTAGCAAATGCAGTACTGCTGTTTTATCTTTCCCCAGCTTGGAGTACCATAATCGAGTGCCTATTTTTGGGTAGAAAATGGAGATGGCCAAGCTTGGTGGCCATAGGTTCTTCACTATTGGGCATAAT
>WTGT01000011.1 GCA_011523445.1 Paracoccaceae bacterium | reverse complement strand
CAATGGCATGGCTGGTTACATCATACCTTTGAACATCCACCAACCGAGGACCCGCTTCCAATGAATGTATGGGAAAAACCCCACCTTGAAAACAAGACCGGTATGCCGGAAGCATATTCTCCGCTTGGATCATTACGAGGAAAAAGGAAGGATTTGACCCGGGATTATATTCCCTGGAGTCCTGAATAAGTCAGGTAGAATTATGGCCGAAAACAAATTGGAAGTAGTTGTTGGTGCAGCTGTCCTATTGATTGCCGGAATATTTTTCTACCTTCTCCTGCTTGAAAACGACACCTTCCCAGAAGATGGGGGGTATGAGTTGATGGCAGAATTCAATTCCGCCCAAGGCGTTTCAGTCGGTACCGATGTCAAGCTGGCAGGAATAGCGGTGGGTTCGGTTACGGACATGGCCATAAATCCGGAGACCTACAAGGCAGATGTGAAATTGATAATCAGTTCGGACTTGGACATACCCGTTGACAGTTTTCTTGCTGTGTCCTCTGAAGGATTGCTCGGAGGAAATTTTATTGAAATCCTCCCGGGCATTGATTTCGAGTACTTTCAACCTGGTGAAAAAGTGGTTCAAACCCAATCATCTGTTGATTTTATGAGTGTTATGGCAGGTTTTGCAAATTCACAAAACTGAAGATGTGGCGTCTGGCATATATTTTCCTGGCAGGTCTCTTGCTTCCAGGCATTGCCCTTTCACAGACAAGCATCAAAGGTGATGGAGCCATATTGAGATCACTTGATACCATTACCGGCCGGGTCATGGATCTAATAATGGATGTGGGGCAAAGCACCGAATTCAAGCACTTTGAAATTACCCTTGAGGAGTGCAGGTTTCTACCTGAAAACCCGGTAAAATTTTCCTATGCCTATGTCACAGTTGTGGATCAGAGAAATCAATCGGCTTTATATTCCGCCTGGATGATTTCACACTCACCAGCCGTGTCGGCATTTGAACATCCGCGTTTTGATTTCTGGTTAATCCGCTGTACCACGCTTGCACCGGAAACTTCCAATGGTATGGAAGAAAACTGAACATTTGTCTTGAGACAGGCCTTACCAATCAAGCTCAGAAACTTGCTTTCCGAAATTTCCCTCCCACCCATTTTTGTAAGATGCAAACTGGGCATCTGGGCATCCAAAACCTCAAAGCCTGTACGATTCAGGTGATCAACAAGATAAACGAGGGCAATCTTGGAAGCATCGGATTTGACAAAAAACATGCTTTCACCAAAAAATACACCACCGATGGTAACCCCGTAAAGCCCGCCGACAAGATCATCGCCATCCCATACTTCAAGAGAATGAACAAGGTCTATTTTGCTCAACTGGATATAGATGTGTTTGACTGCTGGATTGATCCAGGTTGATTTTCGCTTGGAGCACTGGTCAATAACCAGATGAACGTTCTTGTTCGTGGTCAATTGAAACGGGTTTGACCTGATTTTTCGTGTTAACCTTTTTGAAACCCGCAAATTATCCAGCGGAATGATAAATCGTTCCTTTGACCTTACCCATGTGAAGGAATATGGGTCATTTTCATCACCCATGATAAAATTACCCTGATGATAGTTCAGTATGAATTGTTCGACAAACCCATCAGTCATGTAATAACAATTGCAGCTCCTAATTGTTTTTCAACAAATCGCCATTTTCCTTTAACCATTTCTCCAGCCAATGGATATCATATCTTGATTCTAGGAAATCCTTGTCTTCAAGAAGCAACCGGAAAAGAGGTGCCGTGGTGCTGATTGGATGAACGATCAACTCCTCCAATGCCCGCTTCAATCTGGCGATAGCCAAGGTTCTGTTTTCACCATGGGATATCAATTTGCCAATTAGGCTGTCATAGTTTGGCGGTACCGAATAACCGTTGTAAAGGAACGAGTCCATTCTGATACCCAAGCCCCCGGGGGAATGGTATAAGCCAACCTTGCCTGGGCAGGGAATGAAATCAGGTACGGTTTCGGCATTAATTCTAACCTCGATGGAGTGTCCTCTGGCCTTGAGGTCTTCCTGCTTAATTTCCAGGGCATTGCCAGAAGCAACCTTGATCTGCTCCTTGACTAGGTCGATACCATAAATCGCTTCGGTAACCGGATGTTCGACCTGCAGACGGGTATTCATTTCAATGAAATAAAATTGTCCGCTATCATACAAAAACTCAATGGTTCCCACCCCCTTGTAGCCCATCTCGGCAATTGCCTTGGAACAAATTCCACCTATTTCCATTCTGGTTTGATCATCAAGGACTGGGCTGGGAGCTTCTTCAAGCAGTTTCTGATGACGTCTTTGGATCGTACAATCCCGTTCCCCCAAGTGAACAGCATTTCCCTGACCATCACCCAAAACCTGGATTTCGATATGTCGCCCATGTGGGAGAAACTTTTCCAAATAAACTTCTTCATTGCCAAAACTGGCACCAGCTTCTTGTTGGGCGGCATGATAGGCCTGCACAAGATCATCTTCGGATTTAACCACCTTCATGCCTCGGCCTCCACCCCCGGCAGAAGCCTTTACAATGACCGGATAACCGA
>WTGT01000292.1 GCA_011523445.1 Paracoccaceae bacterium | reverse complement strand
GCGACATCCCCCATTGTAAAAGAAAAAATCGCTGCCTGATCCTTGGGTGAACCATATAATTTGAGCCAATTCAATTCCGCAAATCGTTCTAGGGCATAATCCCTTACCGATTTTTCGTGAGCCTGTATTTTATCCATTCCGAGTGCGGTTACATAATCAATGGCAACTCCCAAGCCAATCATTTGAGCAATTGCCGGTGTACCTGCTTCAAGCATTCGTGGTGGTTTCGCATATATAATATGGTCTCTGGTTACCTCGTCAATCATGTCACCTCCACCTTTGAAAGGTACAAAATCTCCCAGGTGTTTCTCTTTGACATACAATGCACCAGAAGCAGTTGGGCCGTAAATCTTATGACCGGTAAAAACAAGAAAATCGACATCGAGGTTCTGAACATCTATGGCTTGATGTACTGCTGATTGGGAAGCATCGACCAAAACGGGGATGCCAAAATTGTGCCCGATTTCAATTATTGATTTAACATCAACAACCGTACCGAGCACATTCGATACCTGGGTTACCGAAATCAATTTGGTCTTGTCGGTGATTTGATCCTGAAAAGCCAGAGGATCCAAATTGCCGAATTGATCCGGCTCGACCCACTTTATAACAATCCCGCTTCGTTCTCTCAGAAAATTCCAGGGTACAATATTGGCGTGATGCTCAAGTACGGACAGGATTACCTCGTCCCCTGCTTTCAACCTTGGCCAGGCCCAGCTGTAAGCTACAATATTTATACCCTCAGTTGATCCGCTGGTGTATATGATTTCATCAGTCTTTTTTGCATTGATGAACTTGGCGATCTTGCTTCTGACCTCCTCATACTTTTCAGTAGCGATATTGGAGAGGTAGTGTAATCCCCGATGTACGTTGGCATATTCATTTTGGTAAAAGTTACCTATTGCATCAATGACTTGGCGAGGTTTCTGGGATGAAGCCCCATTGTCCAGATAGACTAGTTGATTTTGGTTAACTTGTCTCGCAAGGATTGGGAATTCGTCCCTTATCCTTTGAATTTCTTCTATACTAAACACTTGCCACCAACCAAAGGACGATTGAACCAAATACCAAGACCAAAATAAGGAAAAACCCCATGGAGCCGAGAAATACCATGAATGGTGACCGGAATTTGTGCAATTCTGCAACAAAAATACAAAAGAGAAAAATGAAATAGGCAAACCCAGCTATGCCAATCCAACTTGCAATCGTTGCCGGTAGAATCAAGCCAGCAACTAGATTTATTATTTGAATTCCGATCATTATGGATTGGATAAGGGTCAAGTTGAATAGTGTAGCCGGGAGGGTCCCCTTGCCACCGAAAAGCTTGCCACCGAGAAAGGTTCCCAAAGTTAAAATGGCAAAACTCAAAAAACCGTAAAATGCAACTGAAAAGGGTGTAAAATTACCGAGGGGAGAAGCCGGAGGGTTATCAGTAGGATATAATGAAATTTGCAGTGACGTTAAAATGGAACCCACAAGACACACCAAAACTGCCAACTGCAATAGTTGGGTAATGGAAAGGACATGTACCTGAGCTTGTTTGGCTGCTCCCTTAGGGTCTCTCAGGGTTGTGGTAATCAATTGCTGCAAATCGTTTGTCATATATGATCTTTAAGTTTGTTTGCTTCGTGCAGTCCCAAAAACCAAATGGTCAGAAAAATGGCAAAGATCAAAATGGAAAAACCATCTTGCAGGATTTCGCCATGTTTCATTGGAACATATGTAATCATTCCCTTTGCCATGATTAGGGGGAATACAATAAAAAAGGCCCAAAACAATGCAATTCTCGAATGAATCCACCTGATCCGCCATCCCAGAATCATAACTACAAATTTACCTAAAACGGAAATAAAATAAAATAGCAGTGGTGCAAAGATTACGACACCAATAAAGTTTGCAGAAAGAAATGCCGTGATGGGAATTTCTCCTGAGGAATCAAGGAGGAATGGTATTGAGCCTATGAAATTAAATACCAATCCCATCATCAAATAAATCAAGGCTTCTGCTTCACTGGTAGAAGTTAATCGGGACCTAATGGTTTTCCTTGGTGAACTGTAAGTCAGGAAGGTATCTTGAACTAGTGACATCAGATGGCATTGTTGACCATGTCAGTCAGCAACTCCCCAAGGCTTTCGACAATTTCTTCACTTTCGATTTCATCTAGAACTTCCTTCAAGAATCCGAGTGATAACATTGATATGGCTTGATCTTTCGAGATTCCCCTGGATCGAAGGTAATAGAGTGAGTTGTTATCAATGCTGCCGCAGGTAGAGCCATGGGAACAAGAAACATCATCGGCATAGATTTCAAGTTCCGGTTTTACAAGAAACTGGCTCTTTTCATCCAGTAGCAATGCCTGGCTTTTTTGATATCCATCGGTTTTCTGAGATCCCGGGTTCACATGAATTTTACCTTGAAATACCCCGGTTGCACCGTTGTTAAGGACTTTTCGGAAAACCTGCCGGCTGGTACCATTAAGCCCTTCGTGTCTGATGAATACCGTATCATCCTGTGAAACATTGTCACTACCTACAAATACCCCCGACAC
>WTGT01000215.1 GCA_011523445.1 Paracoccaceae bacterium | reverse complement strand
GTGTATCTATGGGGCTTGAAGATCATGCATCCCATTTCCTCATGCAATCTGACAATTTCGTCCAACCTTTTTTCTGTGGTGTATTGGACAATCGGCAGACCGGCAAACATGACCTTGCCGTTTTCCCTGATGACTTCCAGATGCTGCAGAACTTCCTCCCCGAATTCCTTCCTTACCTTTGAAATCAGTTCAAAATGGTTGGGATAACCGTAGCGAACCTGCAAATAAGTAATGGTCGGGTCAATTCTCAATGCTCGTAGGGTTGTGTGATTCCAAGCATATTCAAAAACCGGTCCAGGATTGCGGGGCCAATCATTGTCATCTGACCGGTAGATGATTTCGGCTTTTCCGTTTCTGGCAGTATAGGTCAGAAAAGCATCCATTGCATGCGGTGCGACCATAATTGCCACAAGATTGGTATCCTCAGATACATAGGGTTTGATACGTGGAAAATACTTATGGGGAATAGGGGCCTCACAAGGTGTGGCCAACTTGATCAGGATGCCATCCTGATTGGCAAGGTCTGCCGAGAACCTGACTGATTCCATGAAGTCATCAAAACCCAGGAAAAGCCCAACCCAATCATAGGCAGGAGCAAGGGGCATTTCCAGTTCGGTAATCACGCCATTGGTACCGTAGGCATGAGAGACCCTGGGGATTTCCTCGCCGGTAAAATCCAATATTCTGGGGTTTTCCTCCATGGTAACCACACGAATTCGGATAATGTTACCTATATCCCTGAGTTGTCCCCATTTGCAGGAACCTACGCCACCTGACCCACCGGCAATGAATCCACCAATCGAGGCCGTTGCCCAAGTCGAGGAAAACATCCTGATCTCCTGACCTGAATCTTCCTTGCAGGCAAAATCCAAATCCTTGAGCAGACAACCTGGTTCGACAATAACCCTCCCAGGGTGTATTTCCTTGACCTTGGTCATATGGTTCATATGGATAATACAACCGCCTGCCAAGGGCATCGCCTGACCGTAGTTGCCCGTTCCGGACCCTCTGACTGTGACTGGTATTTCGTATTTGTAACAAACCTTGAGAATCTTAATGACATCGTCCTGGTTTTGAGGTGATACCGAAAAATCAGCCTTGATATGGTCAAGTCGATCTTTCAAAACAGGCGAATACCAGAAAAAGTCTCTGCTCTTGGCTGACAGGGCAGAACCTGAATCAATCAATTCAAACTGGCTCAATTCATCTTTTGCTGCTTGTAAATTATTGCTCATTAAACCTCCATAAGGTGATCTAGTTCAGAATAATCGGGTAATTTTCTATCTATTTGCTTGCCTTTTCTTACTACAACCCTGTCCATTTGTGGGCGTGAAAAAAATTCGTTCATATTTCTTCCCTTGAAAAGGACAAAATCGGCAGGGTATCCCGGTTCGAGTTTCATGTCTTGAAAGCCACAAACCCTAGCTGGTATTTCATTAAAGGAACCGAACCATGGAAAGGAGGAATGGTCAAGATGACAAATCCTGGTGGCTTGCCTCATTACTTCAACCATATCCAGATCGCCATAAGCATAAAAGGGATCCCTCGTATTATCAGAGGCAAAACTGACATTGATTCCCTTTCGGGCCATTTCATGTACCAGCGTTACCCCACGCCATCTTGGAGTTGCTTCGGTGCCCCTATCTTGTAGATACATGTTGCACATCGGTAGCGAAACGACATTCATACCTGCCTCGGCAACCAAATCAAGTGTTTCTTCGGCTTCGCTTTTCTCCTGCTGGGCCAGGGAACAGCAATGACCGACAGTCACCGGGTATTCAAAATCGGTTTCAATCACGGCTAGGGCAATTTCCTTCAGGGAATTTGAAGAAGCATCCTTGGTCTCATCGGTATGAAAATCAACCGCCATTTGCCTTTCCCGGGCAATTTGCAAAAAGGTTCTAATCCTGTCTGCTAGATCTGGACAGGGATAGGTTACACAACCGAGCACTCCATTACTGGAATGGGCTGTATCGGCAATTTCCAGAAATGAAAGGTCAATCATATCAATGCCCAGAATTGTAACTGCCTGCAATTCGATTTTGTTTTTCCATTCTTCCCTGGTCTCACGGAAAACTGGCCATGAAATCCGGTGTTGGGGTGAAGCTGAATCGAGGTGGGTTCTTATTGCTCTGGTTCCGTGAGCATAGGCACACTTCAAGGCAAAATTCATCCGTTGATGGACATCTTCCGCCTTCCAGTTTCCCGTTCTGTCATTTAAGACCGTGTTCAGTGCTCCCTCGAATGTTCCATCAGGGTTGGGTGATCGGGGCCAGATATGTCCCTTGTCAATATGAGTATGCATGTCTACAAACAACGGGAATACCAACCCCCCTTGTCCATCAACTGTATTTTCGCATTTATCCGCAATAATTTTCCCGTCACCGACTGAAATTGAGCTTTTGCGGAAATGCAATTTGCCGTCGGGAAGAATTTTGGGGATAACTACATTTTCAACTGTCCAGTTATTGGTTGATGGGAGATTGATGTAGTCCACTAGTTTTCCTTTTGAAGTGCACTCTCATGCCATTTGTGCAACAGCAGGTGGCTCAAAAAGGAAAGAATGGCAAAAATGAATAC
>WTGT01000296.1 GCA_011523445.1 Paracoccaceae bacterium | reverse complement strand
CCTTGAAGTACCCAAGGTATATATTCTTTTCGATTTTACGCGGGGATTGGGTGAAATCCGGCTATATGGCGGACAATCCCAGGCAGGAAATTCAACAATCCTTGTTTCGGGTGAAAAAAAGCTGAATAATTCCTTTACCTCCTCCAACCTTCTTTCATCACGTGCAATATGTATTACTGGTCGCCCGGACTGCTCCATAAACTGCAACATCATTCTTACATCCAAACCTTCTGGAGTTTCAGAAAGTATGGCTGGAGCTTTGGGAGGTAGTTCTTTCATTGAGCAAATTATGTATGAAACCTTAACTGAAAGTAAAACTTGCAAATTAAAATAATTTCATTTCAATTCGAATTTTGGAAAGTACCTAACGAGCAAATTGTTAACCTAAAAGGGTATGGGAATTAGTCGTTAGTTGGGGGCTTTTGAGGTTTAACCACTCTGATTTTGACAATTTGCAAACAAAGAAGCAGTCAACAATATCTTTGATTGTGTATAATAATTTACTATTTCATTTCCTCAAGGTTTCTCCAAATTTGACCATTTTACAATGAAAATAGTTGCATCCAGGTTTCCTAGCTCCCGCCCTCGGAGATTGAGGAGGTCAAAAAATATCCGGAGTTTGGTTCAGGAAACCTCATTTTCGATTTCAGATCTTATTTGGCCCGTATTCATATGTGAAGGAACAAATAAGAGGGTGGAAGTCAAATCCATGCCGGGTGTTTTCAGACTATCAATTGATGAAGCGCTTAAAGAAATAGGTAAATTTCACCAACTCGGTTTACCAGCGGTAGCACTCTTCCCCTGCGTACCAGAAGAAGACAAGAGTGCCGATTGCAGCAACGCCTGGAATCCTGATAATCTTGCAAACAGGGCTACCAAGGCCATCAAGAAGGAATATCCCGAGTTGCTTGTAATGCTGGATGTTGCCTTGGATCCATACAATATACATGGACATGATGGATTGGTCAGTGATGGTATAATCCTTAATGACGAAACCATTGATTGTTTGGGTAAGCAGGCCCTGTGTCATGCAGCATCCGGAGCGGATATTATTGGTCCTTCCGATATGATGGATGGCAGAGTCGGGTTGATCCGGGAAAATCTGGAAGTAAACGGTTACAAGGATGTGATCATATTATCCTACTCGGCCAAATACGCCTCTTCATTTTACAGTGGATTCAGGGATGCTGTTGGTGCGGGCAGTTTGCTGATCGGTGACAAGAAATCATATCAATTGGACATGGCCAATTCCGACGAAGCTCTCAGAATGGTACAAAGGGACCTCGAAGAAGGTGCAGATATGGTTATGGTAAAGCCTGGACTACCTTATCTGGATATTTGCCGAAGGGTAAAGGATACCTTCAATGCCCCCGTTTTTGCCTATCAGGTTTCCGGTGAGTACAGCATGATTCAAAATGCCATCATTCAAGGATTGGCTCCCGAAGAGGAAACGGTCATTGAAACCATGACATCTTTTAAACGAGCAGGTTGTGCAGGTGTATTGACCTATTTTGCACCATTAATTGTCAAATATCTCAAAGATTAGTGTTTACATTTACCAGACAATAAATTTTGGCACTTCGTCCATAATGGTGTGTATTCAATTATCAAACACAACATAATTGAAAATAATTGGCCGCTTACAATAGAATTCAAAACGATAAACCAAATCCATTATTGGCAAGATTCATCCCAACATCTTGTTCAATTAACTGTATGGTCATGAGATTACCTTGCCGTTTTTTTGCCATTGCACTGGTACTGACAGAGGGCATGTAAAATACCATAAATTTCAACTTGTATCGATTTTTTACCCCGACTGTTTCATTTATTTGTTGAAATATTCACTTTTGTCGTTTAAATTTTACGTAATAAATTCAAGAATAAACTTAACCAAGAATTTACGAGCAGATCTTGGAGGCAATCATGACATATATATTTGGTAAGGGATCCAAGTTATTATTGGTAATTGGATTCATATTTGGCATTAGTACGCCCGGGCTTGTAGCCAAGGATAAATTCCTAGAAATCGAGAGGAAAGTGGATTCCTCGTTGCTCTTCCTTCTGGAAGAAGTTCCCAATACTGAAGACCTGATGGTCAGGGCAAAGGGAATGCTGATTATACCTGTAGTAACCAAGGCCAGTTTTGTAATTGGTGGTTCCTATGGAGAAGGAGCTTTGAGAGTTGGTGAAAAAACCCTCGAATACTATTCTTCGGCTCAATTCAATTACGGGTTGCAGTTAGGTGCTCAACAATATTCCCACATTTTGTTCTTTATGACAGATCAGGCCTTGTCGAAATTTTATAATTCCGATGGTTTCAAACTGGGAGCAAACGCTGAAGCTGCTATCCTGAAGGAAAGTGATTTTATTGGGGTAGATACCATCAAAATCAATTCCGATGTTGTCGGAATTGTCTTTGGACAAAAGGGATTGATAGTGGGTGCTTCCCTCTCCGGAACAAAATATACCAGATTATAATTGCCAACTAATCTTAAATTTTTCCGTCCAACTTTCTCAGCCTTTGAATCAAACTGGAGGTATCCCACCGGGAACCTCCCAGTTTTTGTACATCCTTGTAATAC
>WTGT01000203.1 GCA_011523445.1 Paracoccaceae bacterium | reverse complement strand
GGAAATAGTTGAATTCGGTTTTGGGTAATACTGTTGTGGACAGTATTTTATCTCCGCCAGCTGTAAATTTTGAATGGAATTCAATTGCAGGTTTTGTTCTATGTAATATGCCTCCCCCAACCACCGGTTGAATATCCAGGGTTTGGAAATTCCTACTCTGACCAACAAATTCAAACCTTGGATTAATGACAAGGGATTTTGTTGAGGTTTTGTCCACAATCAGAGCAAAATCCTCACCACCAGTTTCGGTATATGATTTGCTTTTGACGCCAGAATAACCTACCCGAGCGTACCAGTTTAAAGTACCATTCCAGATTTCGAGTGAGTTGGAAATTTCTGCTGAAATACCAGCTGAATGGGTATCCAAGGTTCCTTTGGAAGTTAAAGATTTATCAATGGCCGTAAAGCTTCTGGATATCTCATGGGACCCCATTCCCAAATGGGCAAGCAAGGATAGTTTGCCATGGTCCCCCTCCTGGAAATATCCCAAGCCCAGGGTTCCTGAATAGCCATCAGATTTAGCAAAGTCAGAAATTTCAATGCGAGTATTATTGATTTGACCCAATAGTTGGATTTGTCCATCAGCCTTGTTTTCAAAAAGTGGTACTCTGAAAATACCTTCAAGCAATTTGTCATTATGTGCTCTTTGTTCAAAATTACCTGAATGTGAGCCGTTTTGTATTTTCGCAGTAAAGAATTTACATTCTTTTGATGAGAGTCTGTTGAATTCATCCGCTTGCCCAGTTGGTTTGTTTCCACAGTAATCATTGGGAAGGGTTAAACGCTCCATATTTCGAAATTCAGAACGCACGGTTGCTCCAGCGATTTCATTACCAAAGGAGTCCAAGGCTTTTTGCAATGTCGTTAGCTCTTCTTCAGAGAAAAGGCTAAAAAACACATCATCTATATCATCACTTTGAGACCTTGAGTCGTTTAAGCCCCAAAAGACATTGGTTTGGTTTCTGTTGAGAAGCTCCAAATTAAAAGTTAGGTCCAAATACAAATTTTTACCATCGGCTGACTTGGTAACACGGTTTGAAAGAAGTGGTGAGGTGCGGGAAATGTATTGAAAATTACCCGTGATAAGATCTGTTACCTCTAGGAATTTTAACTGCTTGATATTCTGATTTGTAAAATCATCCCCCCTTTCAAAGTCGAATGAGGAAATAACCGGAATCCCCAAGGAGTTTACAATGAGTTTCCCATCCAGATTTGCACTTCCATCTATAGTAAGTAAATCTATTGTATCATCGGACCAATCAACATCAATAACCAATTCACCATTGTTTTCCTGATAGTAGTTACCTGTTAATGTTGTCTCTTTGATATTATTCTTCCCTCCAACATCTACTGTGCCGAAATTAAAGAAGCCTGACTTCATTCCAATAGTATCACAATTTGTCGATGAAATTGCTATCGAACTCTGTGAAATAGTTGTTCCATAGTTGTTGAACTGTGCACAGCCCTCCATTAAGATGTTGCCATTAACTAGCCCCATGTTTTCAACTACAGCGATCTTGTTTTCAATAATATTTCCACCAGATTGTGCACCAGCAAGTACCAATGCAAAAGTATTGGTATCGGTATTTTCTGTGATCACCTTAGCACCAGGTTTTATTTCAACCGTTATTTTTGAATCTGGAATTTCAACGATGATACCATGAGCAGTCATGCCTTTTGTCCTGATGGTTCCATTGACGGTAATGTCGATTTCCTTTTCCAAGGATTGCTCATAACCTATTGAAGAAATGCGAATACCGTCTGCCTCACTCCCTTGTGTTTCAATATCGTTTACGGAAATATCAATGTTACCTCCATTGGCATCACCTGAATTTTGAATCAGAATGCCATCTACGAAATTGGCCTTGGTGGAAATTTTTCCTGTTGAGGTTATATCAACCCGACCTGATGATCGTACCTTGATACCAGCAAAATCACTTGTTGAATCAAATTGATCCGTGTTGGACATTGTGATGTTATCAACCTCGATAGTGGTTAAATTGCCCGGGGTTGAAGGACTGAATTGAACCCAAATGCCATTTACCCCTTTCCCTTCCAATTCAATATCATTCAATTTAAGGGTCAGGCTTTTGGCTTCATTACCTGCAACACCATGTTGAGAATTTCCAGTTGTTTTTATCAATGTATTACCCTTAGCGATGATGGAAACATCTTCACTGGTCCCAATTGAAATACCATTGTTGGTGGTTGGTTCTATCTTTACCCCGTTTTCAAGGATTATCTCGGTATTGTTCGTTGAACAATTAATGCTATTGGTTGTATCTTCAGAAATAATCTCGGGATTGCTGTCACAGTTAATCTGTGCACCGACATCATCGGCAAAAAATAAAAATAGTACACTAAGGAATAGAAATATTACCTTGTTTGGTACGACGTAAAAGAGGGCACAATGATTGTATGTACGGGTAGAAGAGTAGGGCATGAATTTCGACTGTTTTTATTGTTATAACAGCCGAGATTAACTGCCAAAAATTCGAATAAAGGTATTTCGGGTAATTGCAAACAAATATTTTAATCTACAAAAACACCTGAAAGAGTAATTTCAAACCATGGTATGGTATTTGCC
>WTGT01000146.1 GCA_011523445.1 Paracoccaceae bacterium | reverse complement strand
CTGATCCCCTTCCTTTGCCATGAACCGTAAAGCCATCATCGTATTCGGTAACATCCACACCACAGGATTTCAGGCCCTGAACCATGGCGCTTATTCGATCGGTTTCCTTAACTCTTAATTCCTTGACCCCTCGCATGACGGTATCCCCTTCAGAGACTGCAGCAACAGCTGCAAGTATTGGGTATTCGTCTATCATGGATGGTGCTCTCTCGGGTGGAACCTCTACACCCTCTAGATCTGATGATTTGACATGAATATGTGCCAACGGTTCACCAGAACTGTTTTCGGTCTGTTCGTAATGTAGATTGGCCCCCATTTCCTCAAAGGTCTTAAACAAACCGGTTCGGGTTGGATTCATCCCAATGTTTCTGACAGTTAATGTGGAATCCTCTACGATCAGGCCCGCTGATATGATAAATGCTGCCGATGATGGATCACTTGGAACTTCCAATTCCAGAGGATTCAATTCAGCATACCCATCAACGGTTATGGCTATTCCTTCCTCACTTTCCTGAATTTCAACCCCAGCACCGAATGCCTTCAGCATTCTCTCGGTATGATCTCTTGTTGCCTTTTCCTCAATGACTGTGGTTTTGCCCGGTGTATTCAAACCTGCCAATAATACTGCTGACTTTACCTGTGCTGAAGGTATGGGAAGTTTATACACGATTGGAACAGGTTCATCTGTACCAACAACTGTCATGGGCAGGAGGTTATAATTTCGTCCGTGGAATTCAGTACCGAATTTGGACAAGGGTTTGATGATCCGGTTCATCGGTCGGGATCTGAGAGAGGAATCACCTGTGAATGATGTCGTTATTGGATTGGTTGAAACAGCCCCTATTAGCAAGCGTACTGCTGTACCTGAGTTGCCGCAATCGATGAAATTGTCAGGTTCAAGGAACCCACCGGTTCCCACACCAAAAATGCTGTAACTTCCTTGGGAATGTCGTACAACGGTAGAACCAAGAAGTTTAACCGCATTCATGGTCGCAAGGACATCATCGGATTCCAGCAAGCCCTTGATTTTGGTTTCCCCTACAGACAATGCACCAAGTATAACAGCACGGTGCGAAATGGATTTATCTCCCGAGATAACAACGTTTCCTTTCAATTTGGACGAAGGAAATCCTATCAAGGGTTTTTGTTCACCTGAATGCATACAATGGTGTCCTGAATACCGAAAATACCTAAATTATAATAGACCCTGATTTTGGAAAATCACGAGACATTAAAGATTATCACTGCCAAATATAGGAATTAAATTTTCAAATATCACAATCACCTCACTTGTTTTCATATGTTGGTGATGTCCGGTTGGATACCCAGCCTGTCTGGAAACTTTCCCTGAAAGACAAGACAATGATTAGGACTTGAAAAATCTCTCGTCGAAATATTCACAAATAAAAACTTGTTCTTGGCTAGAATTCCACATTTTCAAAAACTCTCTTTGTTAATCACTGAACAGGTAAAGTTTCTCGAAACCCATGGCCTGATCATAGCCGACGCGAATGAAGTTGCTTCTTTCCTATAATGTGTATCCTACTATGGCAAATAGCTTACCAGTTTGCTTTAATTTTGAAGATTCTGCTTATTAATGATATGAGAAAATTCTGTATAAAATTGTTCACGCCTCTTTACTATCTGGAATGACTATTCATGAAACCATTTGTTGTCGCAATTGATGGTCCTGCAGCTTCGGGGAAGGGCACCATTGCAAGAAACCTTGCGAGACACTTTGATTGGCCTTATCTCGATACGGGATTGGTTTATCGGGCAGTTGCCAAGAATCTTGTCAAGAAGCAATTGGATCAAAACCCCCGAAATGCCGTTCGGGAGGCAAAAAATCTCAGTATTGAAGATTTGCAGCAGGAAGGGTTGAGGACGCCCGAAATATCCCAAATTGCTTCGGTAGTCGCTTCCATTCCCGAGGTAAGGAAAACCCTGATTGAATTCCAGCGCAACTTTGCACGTAAGGGTGAAGGTGCCATACTGGATGGGAGAGATATTGGTACCGTAATTTGTCCAGATGCCGATATAAAGTTTTTTGTAACGGCAAGTCAGGAAGTCAGGGCCAATCGAAGATACCAGGAACTAATGGGCCAAGGCGAAAAGATAACCTATCAGGAGGTATTTGATACGCTTGTAGAAAGAGACCTGAGAGATTCCACCAGAAAAAATGCCCCTTTGGTTCAATCTGGAGAGGCAATCTTGATTGATACCTCTGATCTGAACGTAAAACAATCAACTGAACTGGTGATTGCCAAGGTTGAACTTGGGATAAGGGATACCTAGTTAATAGTCCCTGCAAATGCAGTAGCAGTATTTTTAATTTTCAAGACCGTCGGAATCAACCGAAGGCCAGTAAAAACATTATTTAGGAGCTCATTTCGGTGCAAACAGAAAACACTATGGAGGAGTTTGAAACTCTTCTTGATGAATATTTTACCCTTGAAAGTCCCAAGGTAGGAAATGTCGTAAAAGGCAAAATTTTAGCAATTGAATCAGGACAAGTCATTATTGACGTTGGTTCCAAGGTAGAAGGACGAATAGATTACAAGGAATTTACCGGTCCAGGCAATCTCGAAG
>WTGT01000142.1 GCA_011523445.1 Paracoccaceae bacterium | reverse complement strand
GTGATTGTATTTGATTGATTGTCATGAAACTCGAAAATCTAGAGATCTTTGTTGTCGAAAATCAGCCTCCAGGCTGGGGAGGAAGGTATTTCATCTTCGTCAAGCTGGTTACCTCTTGCGGAATTACCGGATATGGTGAAGTCTATTCCGCTTCCGTAGGCCCGGAAGCGATGAAGGCAGTCATTCAAGATGTTTTTGAAAGGCATTTGCTGGGGCATCACCCGGGTGACATCGAACTCATGTTTCGCCGGGCCTATTCATCTGGCTTTACCCAAAGACCCGATCTAACCGTTATCGGTGCTTTTTCAGGTCTGGAAATCGCCTGCTGGGATATCATGGGCAAAGCCCATGACCTTCCAATTTATTCCTTTCTGGGAGGTTTGGTTAATCCCAGAATCCGAACCTACAGTTACATCTATCCCCTGCCGGAACATGATTTGATGGAATTTTGGTCAAGTCCCGAGATGAATGCAGAATCTGCATTGAGGATGGTCGAGGCAGGGTTTACTGCCGTCAAGTTTGATCCGGCTGGACCCTACACGATTTACGGTGGCCATCAACCCTCCATGCGAGACATTGAGCAATCCGTTGCATTTTGTCGTGCACTTCGAGAGGCTGTTGGTGACAGGGCAGACTTGCTTTTTGGAACACATGGGCAGTTTACCACTTCGGGTGCCATCAGGCTTGCTAAATCTCTGGAGGAGTTTTCCCCTTTTTGGTTTGAAGAACCTATCCCTCCAGATAACCTTGATGAGTTTTCAAAGGTGTCAAATGCCTGCAGCATACCAATTGCGACTGGGGAAAGACTAACTACCAAGGCCGAATTTGCAGCCGTATTGAAAACCGGCGGTGCATCAATACTTCAACCGGCTCTCGGCAGGTCCGGTGGAATTTTGGAGACCAAGAAAATAGCAGCCATAGCAGAGGTATTCAACGCCTCCATCGCCCCACATTTATATGCTGGACCAGTCGAATGGGCAGCTAATATCCAGTTGGCAGCCTGCATACCGAACTTTCTGATTCTTGAGACCATTGGAACTGGTGGTGATTTCCATCGTCAACTGATTGGTGATATCCCTCTTTGGGAAAGTGGTTATGTCATACCTCCGAAAGGACCGGGATTGGGAATTGATTTCAATGAGGAATTGGCAAGATCGCTGCCATACAAGGGCAATGAGCTTCACCTTGAGATGCAGGATGAACCCTGCAATTACGACAAACCAAACTTCTTTGCTGGTGGGGCACCTCCCAAAACCTGACTGGGACCTACATCCAACTTGATTATGGAATTTTGAAAGCAGTCCAAAGACAATGAATAATGATTAAGAGTATTTCTGGATTGGAGTAATTTTCATGAATTGGGTAGCTATTGATTGGGGCACAACGAATGTTCGTTTCTGGATTATGTCCGGTAAGGGAGAATTGCTGGTCTCAAAAAACTCTTCTATGGGCATGAATCTAATTCCACGAGATCAGTACGAAAACCATATCATTGACATGGTTGAGGAATGGTTTCAGCCATCAGAGCCGATTGATGTCATTGCCTGTGGCATGGTGGGTGCTGCAAATGGATGGGTCGAGGCAAAGTATCAGTCAACCCCTTGTCTTCCGGTATCTATCGGAAAGATAACCAAGGTTCCCACAAAATCTCCAAATTTGGAGGTCAGGATTATTCCGGGTATTGCCAGTCATACGCCCACCCATGATGTCATGCGTGGTGAAGAAACCCAGATCTGCGGTTTTCTTGGAGATAACCCTGCTTTTGAGGGTGTCTTATGTATGCCTGGTACTCATACCAAGTGGGTAGAAATTAAATCGGGCCAGGTTATAGGATTCAAAACATTCATGACGGGCGAACTTTATGATGTGCTTTGTAAATCATCAATTCTGCGTCATTCTGTGAATACAGACTCCTGGGACGAAAATGAATTCGTTTCTTCGGTAGAAACTTCACTTCATCATCCGGAAGAAATTACAACTAGGCTGTTTTCAATCAGGTCAGAATCCCTGCTCGATGGTCTGCAACCAGCAAATGCGACTGCCAGATTGGCTGGATTTCTTATCGGCCTTGAGCTGGCAGGTTCAAAGAAATACTGGGATAGAAATAATATTGCCATAATCGGGTCCAAAACATTGGCACAAAATTACTTGAAAGCATTGGAACTAAATGGAATTGATTCCAGATTAGTTGACTCAGATACCTGTACCATAATGGGTTTGGATAGAGCCAGACAACAATTGGTGTGATCATCATAGATTAACTCGTAGCCAATTTTGTTGGTAGATCAGCCCTTATCCAAATTGATTCAGTAATTCCCATATTTTTTCTTACACAAAAATTAGTAGTTTGAGTTTACGAAAGAATTATAAAAGAACTTTCAAACTTAATTTTATTCCCACCTTATTCTTGGTATAATCAACTCATCAAGCCATATTATGGTTATTACTTTACAGCTCCCATTTTCATCTCAATATTTTTCAAAATACCTCTTTTACCCTCCCGTTGTAGAATGCAAGATTGATATTTTCAATTTTCCTCCTATAATATTAAAATGGAGGAAATTCATCATGCCATTGAACATTAAAGACGACTATACCCATGAGCTTGCT
>WTGT01000038.1 GCA_011523445.1 Paracoccaceae bacterium | reverse complement strand
ATGTATTAATTTTATTTCCGACTAATTTACTCGGAAAAGGATTTTTACCATGAGAACAATTAATTTAATACGTATTTTTTCCCTATTCGGGTTGGTGGCATCATCCTTGGGACTACAATCAGTCCAAGCTGATGAGGTGAATATTTACTCCTACAGGCAACCTGAACTGATTCAGCCTCTTTTGGATGAATTCACCAACAGAACTGGTATTGAAACCAACGTCATATTCCTGCAAAAGGGAATGATTGCCCGACTTGAGGCTGAGGGAACAAGATCACCGGCTGATGTCCTTCTGACAGTTGATATTTCCCGCTTGCAGAATCTGGTTAATGCTGGAGTCACCCAAAAGGTTGATTCGGATGTTCTGAATCAAAACATTCCTGCAAATTTTAGGGATCCTAAAGGTGAATGGTATGCCTTGACCCTAAGGGCAAGAATTGTTTATGCTTCCAAGGAAAGAGTCTCCGAGCAGGCCTTGACCTATGAAGAATTGGTAAATCCCGAGTGGAAAGGACGGATTTGTACCAGATCCGGTACAAATGCTTACAATCTGGCTTTGATATCATCGGTGATAAACCACTACGGCATGGATCAAACCAAGGCTTGGTTACAGGGAATCAAGGATAACCTTGCCCGCAAACCACAAGGCAATGATCGAGCCCAAGTCAAGGCAATTTGGGCAGGGGAATGTGATATTTCGCTAGGCAACACCTATTACATGGGACTCATGGTATCGAATGAGGAACAAAAGGCCTGGGCTGATGCGGTCCGTATCATTTTCCCCACATTTGTGGATGGTGGAACTCACGTTAATGTCTCCGGCATGGCCATGGCCAAACACTCGCCGAACGAGTCCAATGCCTTGCAGTTTATGGAATTCCTGACCTCCATGGATGCACAGCAAATCTATGCCGAAGTCAACCATGAATATCCTGTTCGTCCCGAGGTAGCTCTTTCAGCACTTGTTGAAAGTTGGGGAACCTTTGAGCCGGATAACCTTAATCTGGATACCATTGGAGCAAATCGCGAGCAGGCCCTTCAAATCGTGAATGAAATCGATTTTGACGGCTGATCGTTACTATCAGCCACAACTCCCATTGGGGGTTGTATTTAAAACAAAATGAAGTGGGTGGGGAACTTGCCCGCTTCTCGTTTGGAGATGATTTGATACTCCAATGGATTTGCCATTCAGCAAATAATGAATAGATTATTATCTTGGATTTCAGGGATACTTGTACCAATTCAAGGTAACAAGTTATCCACAATGAAATTTTTCAGATAGCTGGTATCCCTGCGAGTAATACCTATTTCAAAAATTTTACAGTGTAATTTACAATCAATTGTGGCTATAACATCAACAATTAAATCAGAATTATGAGCAAATCCCGGGAATCTCACCATTAATGCCGAAAAACCTTTTTGATCATTTCTCCCAAGATATTCCGCTCAGTGAAGCTATCAGCGAAAGATACCTTCAATATGCCCTGTCAACAATCATGCACAGGGCATTGCCTGATGCCCGGGATGGATTGAAACCGGTCCAAAGAAGAATTCTTTATGCCATGCAGGAACTCCGATTGAGTTCAACCAGTGGATTTAGAAAATCCGCCAAAATATCCGGAGATGTCATGGGCAATTACCATCCCCATGGTGAACAAGCCATCTATGATGCCCTGGCAAGGATGGCCCAGGATTTCAATCTGAGATATCCCTTGGTTGATGGCCAAGGCAATTTTGGCAATATTGATGGCGACAAGCCAGCTTCATCAAGATATACCGAAGCACGATTGACAACCTTTGCCGAAAGCATGCTTGAAGGGTTGAACGAGGATTCCGTCGATTTCCGGGCAAACTACGATGATACCCTGGAGGAACCGGTTCTATTACCTTCATCCTTCCCTAACCTGTTGGCCAATGGTTCAACCGGAATTGCAGTTGGTATGGCAGCAAACATCCCTCCCCATAACATCATTGAACTCTGTAACACCTGCATTCATTTAATTCGATACCCTGATCCGCCCATTAAAACCAAGATGTCAAAACTACCGGGTCCGGATTTCCCCACTGGTGGCATTATTGTAAGCACCCGGGATCAAATTGAGAAAGCCTATGTTGCCGGCAAGGGGCAAATAAGAGTCAGGGCCAGATGGGAGGTGGAACGGCTAGACCGCAACCAATGGCAAATTGTTGTTACCGAAATTCCCTATCAGGTTCAAAAATCCAAACTGATTGAGGGTTTGGCCAAACTTGTTCAAAACAAGAAGACACAGTTACTCGCTGATGTAAGAGATGAATCCACTGAAACAATCCGTATCGTTCTTGAACCCAAAACGAGGAAAATCGAACCCGAAACCCTCATGGAAGCAATTTTCAAGTTGACTGAAATGGAAACACGATTCTCCTTGAATCTCAATGTCCTGATTGATGGTCAGCGGCCCAAGGTATGCGACCCATGGGAAATCCTGAGGGCCTTTCTGAACCATCGGATAGTCATTCTCAAAAGAAGGACACGTTTCAGAATCAAAAAGATAGATCATCGTCTCACACTTCTTGAAGGGTATCTTGTTGCCTTTTTGAATCTTGATCGGGTCATTGAAATAATCCGTTATGAAGATAAACCCAAGGAAACACTGATTGAGGAGTTTGAATTGCACGAAGTGCAGGCTGAAGCGATATTGAACATGCGATTGAGAAGCCTGCGGAAACTTGAAGAAATCGAACTGCAGAAAGAACAAACCAGATTAACCAAGGAAAGATGTGACCTGGACGATCTTCTTAACAGTGATGAATTGCAGAAGAGCAAAATCACCGATGAACTCAAGCAGATAAAAACCATTTTTGCAAAAAATCCTGCTTGCAAGAGAAGGACCGGATTTTCAGACATGTCCGATGCGATTGATTTCGAACTGGATGATGTGATTGAGAGCGAACCAGTTACAGTCATTTGTTCCGAACTGGGCTGGATCAGGCTTTATAGGGGGCATGTACCCTTTGATCAGGATTTCAAGTTCCGAGATGGTGATTCATTGAAATTTGCACTGCATGGCCAATCGACTGACAAATTGGTCATTTTTGGATCCAATGGCCGGTTCTACTCTCTTGCCGCCTCATCCATTCCCGGAGGCAGGGGATTGGGCGAACCCATTCGCCTGATGTTGGACCTTCCCAACGAAATCGAAATCCAGGCCCTGCTATTCCACAATCCCGAACGCCAATTGGTCGTGGCTTCCGAGACGGGTTATGGATTTATTGTGGATGAAGCAGAAGTTCTTGCTTCCACCAAGGCTGGAAAGCAGGTTTTGAATCTCAAGAAAGGCGATATTGGAAAATCATGTGTTCCGTGTGAAGGTGATCACCTGGCCCTTGTAGGAGCAAACCGAAAGATGCTCGTTGTTCCACTATTGGAAATTCCTGTACAGGTTAAGGGTACTGGTGTTCGGCTTCAGAAATTTCCAAAATCCCGCTTGTCGGATATAAAAACCTTTACCCTGGAGGAAGGGTTGTTCTGGAAAGACCCCAGGGGCAAGACTCGTCAGGCCAAGGAAGTTGAAAAATGGATTGGCAAGCGTGGGAGTATCGGATTGAAGGCACCTTATGGCTTCCCTACGAAAAATGTATTCTCGTAAACCCGATTTTGCTTAACCGATATTGGTACAACAATCATGAGCAAGAGCGATAAAAATAGCAAACTGGATCTTGGAGATGCGTATAATTTGGGAAAACCGGCAAACCATGTAGAATATTACGACCGGATGGCCCAATCCTATGACGATGAGTTCGTAGTTGAACACCAATACATATATCCGCAAATCGTAGCCAAGCATTTTCTAGAAATGTCAGGTGAGAATGACCAACCTGTTGCTGACCTTGGTTGCGGGACTGGACTTGTGGGAGAACATTTTGCCGATAGAAACATTATCATTGACGGGTTTGATATTTCCCCGGAAATGATTCGTAAAGCTAGGGAAAAGTGTATTTACAGGAATCTGCAGGTCGCTGACCTGACCAGGCCAATAAATGACAAGATCGGAAAGTATGGTGGTTTGATCAGTTGTGGAACTTTCACGCTGGGCCATTTAGGACCCCAAACTCTAGAAGTATGCCTGATGTTGGCAAGACCAGGAGCCTTTTGCGTCATAGGTATCAATGCACTTCATTTTCAAAATGAAGGCTTCGGGGATTTTTTTGAAAATGCCTTTAAAAATGGGAAAATAAATAGGCCGGATATTAGTGAAGTTCAGATCTATGAAGGCAATACCAGTACTGATTCGATTGATGTCGGTAATCTGGTGAGTTTTCGTATAAAGCAAGAATAAGCCTTACCCAGGTAAAATTTTCACAAGGCTTGATAATACAAGTTTAATGAAACCCCTTAAACTTTAACATTTGATACCTATTTCCTATTCTCACCGGTGAAGGGGTGTAGCTCAGTTGGTAGAGCACCGGTCTCCAAAACCGGGTGTCGGGGGTTCGAGCCCCTCCACCCCTGCCAGTTTCGTGTGTAAGGCTATTCTTACCCGGATGGGTTTGTTCTAATCACTGAACAATCGGCGCAAGGGAAGAAACGATTGGCGGTGATGTCTGGATGGTCCGAATCGCTCAAGTGCCTCCAAATGCTCTCTTGTTCCATAACCCTTGTTGGTATGCCATTTGTAATGGGGTTCATCCTGGGCCAACTGATTCATGAGATTGTCCCTGTTAACCTTGGCCACAACCGAGGCAGCAGCAATGGAAAGAGATTTCTGATCACCCTTGACAACCGCAAGACCCTTGCAGGGCAGGTTGGGTGGTAATCGATTACCATCAACCAAGAGGAAGTCCGGTGTAACAGGAAGTTCCTCAACCGCAAGTACCATGGCTTTCAACGAAGCCTGAAGAATGTTGATCCTTTCGATTTCCTTTACGGAGACGTGAACAAAGGATATGACTGCTTTTTCCTTGATTTCTTCGTAAATCCTGGCTCTTTGGAGGGGCGTCAACTTTTTCGAATCATCAAGATCTGCCGGAAAATCTTCCGTCCTGAACATGACCGCACCAGCCGTTACCGGGCCGGCGATACAACCTCTTCCGGCTTCATCAACACCTACAACGACCTTGTGTCCTGCCAGAATATATTTCTTCTCCAGCTGGAAATCCGGTGTCAAAGGGTTTTCGTTCAATCTTCATTCTCCAGAGCCTGCCGGCTGGTATTCAGGATTTCAGAAATTTTCTCATTGTCCCTGACTTGATCACAAAGGGAAATTATGACCATGATGGCAAATTCCATTCTTTGTGATTCATCAACCGCTTCAAAAGCCTCCAACAGGTTCTGGTAGATTTCGTCCGCATTGGTTTGTGCTTGTTTGCTTGCTTTTGACCTCATTGGTCCAATCCCCAAATACGATTGATTTCATTTCTTAGGTGTGTCGGTTTGACTTCAAGCCACCTACT
Source organism: Paracoccaceae bacterium (assembly GCA_011523445.1). Classification (GTDB taxonomy): domain Bacteria; phylum Pseudomonadota; class Alphaproteobacteria; order Rhodobacterales; family Rhodobacteraceae; genus MPNP01. The sequence goes on along the minus strand of WTGT01000038.1, from coordinate 5,529 downwards.
GGCAATAACCTGATCCGGTCGAATGAGATATATTGCCTTCTCGTTCTCACCAAGGTATCTGGTCCGGATAAATTCATTGGCTGTCACACATGCCTTCCTCAACCCGTCAATCTCAGGGATTTCGGTATTAATTCCAAATATGGTCGCATATTTGCCAAACTTGTCGAGTAGCCATGTATCATCTTCCAGGTGAGCATCGGGTGCAACTGAACCAGGCCTTGAAATCGATGGCAATTCGGGTGCTTGATCCTCGAATCCAGGATAAATTGCTGGAACCGACAATCGGCCGGGATTAATCCAGTTTCTGGCAAAAGATGCAACCCTTGTCAATTTGAACAGCTGATCCCGAAACATCCTCTCGACACCATCCGATGGAGTCATGAACTTAGTCGTTCTGGTTGAATGTGCAATGTTTTCATCGGAAGCGTATACTCTTTCGTCATTGTATGTTTCGAGTAGAGATTCGGGAGATCTACCCTTGATGATTGCTGCCAGTTTCCAGCCCAAATTATCCACATCCTGCAATCCGCCATTTCCACCCCTGGCCCCGAATGGGGAAACAACATGTGCGGAATCTCCTGCGAAAATGACCCGGCCATGAACAAACCTCTCCAGCCGACGGCATTGAAAGGTATAGACGGATACCCAATCTATTTTGAAATCACTGGTACCCACAACTTTTCTGATGCGGGGAATTACCCTTTCCGGCTGCTTTTCCAGCTCTGGATCTGCATCCCATCCCAATTGAAGATCAATGCGATAAATATTGTCCGGCTGTTTGTGTAAAAGGGCCGATTGGCCTTCATGAAAAACGGGTTCGAACCAAAAACGCCGTTCAGGTGGAAAATCCTGGTGCATCTCTATGTCGGCAATAAGAAATCTTTCCTCGAACAATTCCCCAACGAAATCCAACCCCAACTGTCTTCTGACAGTTGAACGCACCCCATCACAGGCTATCAGATAATCGGTTTCAAGTTGATAATCCCCAACCGGGGTGGATATGTCGATGCTCACACTGTCCCGATTCCCTTGAATTGCTTCTACCCTGTTCTGAAATCGCAAGTCAATCAGTTCCAAGGATTGTGCTCTGGCAATTAGGTACTCTTCGACATAATATTGCTGCAGGTTTACAAATGCCGGGTATTTGTGCCCCTCTTCAGGAAGGAGATCAAAATTGAATAACTCCTGATCCCGATGATAGGTCCTGCCAACTTTCCACATAACCCCTTTGGCAAGAGCCTTGTCACCAATTCCCAGACGATCGAATATTTCCAGCGATCGTTTTGACCAGCAAATTGCCTTTGATCCTGTTGAAACCCTATTGCCATCATCAAGAATAACCGAAGGAATATCATGGTTGGCCAATTCAATCGCCATGGCCAATCCAATTGGTCCAGCACCCACTATCACAACTTTCTTGGATGGTTCCTTGCTGTCAAGTCCCGGTGGAGGGACAAACGGGTATTCCTTGGCTTGTTGAGGCATGGTTGGAAAAGTCCGAAATCTTCAATTTAACCCTGAAGTTTGCTCCACATTTCAAGATCACGTTCAGCTGTCCAGATCCTTGGTGTATCTATACCCCGAGCCTCATCATATGCACGAGCCACATTAAAGGGCAGGCAATGTTCATAAATGGCATAATCACTGAATCGAGAATCACAATTGGCCCTGACCTCATCCCAAGCTTCTTTCAGGGTACCGTTGCGGGAAGCAACCCTGACAACAGGCAAATAGGTAGCATCAAGAAACTCCCTTGTGCCATCAAGTCCAGCAGCAACCATATTCGATCCCGTCAAGGCATCCCCCCTGCCAGGTGCAATAGCCTCGGGCTGGTAACTTTCAACCACATCAAGGGTATCCTGCCAATCTTCAAAATGGCCATCACCACAATAACAGGCCGATTTATATTCGACTATGTCTCCCGTAAACATGACCTGCTCATCTGGTACCCAGACAACCGCATCTCCAGCTGTGTGGGCTCGCCCGAATTGCATGATCTCGACCTTTCTGTTCCCCAGGTAAACCGTCATCCTACCATTGAAAGTCGTCGTGGGCCAAGTCAGACCCGGAATCGATTCATGGCCCTCAAACAGTCTTGGAAACCTGTTGAATTCACTGTCCCAATCCTCCTGTCCCCTTTCTACCACCATTCCCCTGGCCGTTTCGGACATGATGATCTGCTGGGCATTGAAAGCTGCCGCACCGAGAACCCTGACAGCATGATAATGGGTTAGAACGAGGTGTGTGATTGGTTTATCGGTTACCTTTTGAATTTCTTCAATAACCTTGGAAGCCAGCCTCGGGGTTGCCTGGGCCTCAATCACCATTACGGAATCATCTCCGACAATTACCCCGGAATTGGGATCCCCTTCGGCAGTAAAGGCATATAAACCTCTGCCGATTTCGGTAAAACTCGTTTTTTTCTCGCCAAGATCACTTCGTGATGCAAATTCTTTAGCCATGGTCATCTCTCATATTTCTTTACGGTTTGCTTGATCGAACCAAATATGGATTGCCCCTCCATATCGTCCATCCAGATTTCAACAGTATCTCCGAATTGCAGGAATGGTGTCCGGGGTTTCCCTTCATTTATGGTTTCTACGGTTCTGATTTCCGAAATGCAGGAATACCCTACCCCACCTTCGGATATTGGTTTCCCGGGTCCTCCATCCAGCTTGTTGGAAATCGTTCCCGAACCGATAATCGTTCCTGCAGCCAATTCTCTGGTCTTGGCGGCATGGGCAATCAGCTGGAAGAAATTGAAAGTCATGTCAACGCCAACATTGGCCCGGCCAAAGGGTTGGTTGTTGATATCCACCGACAAGGGAAGATGTATCGTACCTCCGGACCATGATTCAATCTCGTCAGGGGTAACTGCAACCGGTGAAAATGCCGTCGCGGGCTTGGACTGGAAAAAACCAAAACCCTTGCCCAGTTCGGCTGGAATCAGATTTCTTAAACTGACATCATTGACCAGCATGATCAACCGAATATACCCTGGTGCTTCCTCTGGTGTTATACCCATTGGTACCTTGTCCACGATGACTGCAACTTCTGCTTCCAAATCAATGCCCCAACTCTCTTCAAGCAGTTTAATCGGTCCATGTGGTGTGTAAAAACTGTCGGAACCTCCCTGATACATCAATGGATCGACAAAGAAGGAATCAGGAACCTTGGCATTCCTAGCTTTTCTGACCAACTCGACATGGTTCAAATATGCCGATCCATCAGCCCATTGATATGCTCTTGGCAAGGGTGAATAGACCTTTGCCGGATTGAATTCCTGACCAAAATCACCTTTCTCCAAATCACCCGCCAAAACTTCCAACTGTGGTCCGATTTGTTGCCAGTTGTCCAATGCAGCCTGCAGGGTTGGGGCAATGCCATTGGCATCAGCATAAGTTCGCAAGTCCCTGGATACAACAATCAGTTGCCCGTCGAGGGTTCGGTCATTTAATGAAGCTAGTTTCACTCTATTGTCTCCTGATCTCCAAACCGTCCCTTGCAATTACGGTTTTTCCCTTCCATGTCTTGGCAATTTCGTCCAACCATTCCTGTTCATTGATACCGTTTGGAGTAACAGGTACCAAATGGTTCAACACCAGTAATTCAACCCCTGCACCATGGGCAATCCTGCCGACATCCTCAACCAGCGTATGACTTGCAAACAGATGCTTTTCCAGGCTTTTGGCACTATTGGTAATCCTTATCAACTCCTCGATACCGCTTGCCAGCATGGCCTCATGAATCAGTATGTCACTTCCCCGGGCAAATTCCATCAAGGGCGTAAAATAGGCCGTATCCGCTCCAAAAGTTACCTTCCACCCATCATGTTCCATTTTCAGGGCATAACATTCTTCTACCGGTGGATGTGGCACTTTCAGGGCAGTTACCCGAGGAGTCTCTGCCAGCACCAACCCCTCTCCATATTCCCTGATCAGTACCAACTCCCGCAAATCCGGTCGACCTTCGTCATCAATTCTAAGATCTATATCGAATTGGAGTGATTGATAGAAATGATCAAGATATTCCGTCATACCTGCCGGGCCGAAAATCGTGATTCGTTTGTTCAGATTAGTTGTCCAGGCAGTATGAAGGAGAGGACCAAGTTCCAGAATATGATCAGAATGCAAATGGGTTATAAAGATATAATCTATGTCAGCAAGTTTGATGCCGGCATCCACCAATCTTGAAGTAACCCCCAGACCACAATCGACCACACAAACCTTGCCTGCGATCTCAAGGAGGCTGGATGTAGGCATTCTTGCCGTTGTTCTCAGGGATGGCCCACCCTTGGACCCCAATATTACTAATCTGTCGACTGCCACTTGTCTTTCCTCAGAAAAATATCTTGGAAATGGATCAGGGTTTGCCCGAGAAATTTTTCTCAAGGGAAGCCCAGCAGTCAATATAATCAGTTTGAAGTTGAGCTTCAAATGCTGCAAATTCCGTCAAATGTTGCGGGAACCTTGTCTCGAACATGAAACTCATGGTATTTTCGAGTTTCGAGGGTTCCAGATTGACTGTCGTGGCTGCTTCAAATGCCTCCTTATCGGGTCCATGGGGAAGCATCATATTGTGCAGACTCATGCCTCCCGGAACAAACCCCTCGGGCTTGGCATCATATATACCATGAATATTGCCCATGAGTTCCGACATGATATTCTTGTGATACCAGGGTGGACGAAAGGTATGCTCGGCGACATTCCATCTATCCCTGAACAGGATGAAATCAATATTAGCCGTGCCTGCAAAACCTGAAGGTGCGGTCAGAACCGTATAGATGGAGGGATCAGGATGATCGAATAAAATGGCACCCACCGGTGAAAATGTCCGCAGATCATATTTACAGGGTGCATAGTTTCCATGCCAGGCAACAACATCTAGTGGGGACTGACCAATAGTACTGGCATGAAAGGCACCACACCATTTCACGATCATTCTGGAAGGTATTTCCCTATCCTCGAAGGCTGCCACGGGAGTCTTGAAATCCCTCGGGTTGGCCAGACAATTGGCACCGATCGGACCCCTGTTGGGTAAATCGAATTTCGAACTGTAATTCTCACAGACAAACCCTCTGGCGGGTCCGGAAAGCACTTCCACCCGAATTACCATTCCCCTTGGAATAATGGCTATTTCCTGTGGTTGCAAATCAATTATGCCCAGTTCGGTACAAAATCGCAATTCCCCCTGTTGGGGCACTATCAGCATTTCCGAATCGGCTGAATAGAAATATTCATCCTCCATTGATTCGGTAATGACATACACATGGGCTGCCATTCCGGTTTGGGTATTGACATCACCAGCGGTGGTCATGGTTTTCATGCCGGTCAGAAAGGTTGTCGGACTATCTTCGATGGGAAGCGGGTTCCACCGGTATTGACCAAGAGATATTATATCATCATTAATGTTGGGTGCCGTTTTCCAATAGGGCAATTCAATTTTTTCATATCTCGCTGAATGGCGAACCGAGGGTCTGATCCGATAGCACCATGTCCGTTCATTCTGTCCCCGGGGTGCAGTAAAGGG